>JAHRVS010000193.1 GCA_019090565.1 Gammaproteobacteria bacterium | reverse complement strand
GAATGCTGCCTTGCGTTTCCAGTACATGAGAGACATCACTGCAGTTAATGCGTTTAAAGCTCATAGTTTTAACTTCATAGGTGGAGGTGAGGCATGGCTTAATTGAGACGTAGTTTAATCTATGGCTCGCAGTGCGTCACGCCCCCTGTGTCAGACTGGTTGTCGCATCGAGATGCAAGCGAGGCGTATTGGTTGATAATCCACCAGGCTTGCACGTTACCGTGAAAAATTTGCGTTAGCCTGAGGGGGTGGGCTTGAGGCCGGTTTGGGGTCTGATGCTGAATCTGAGTTTTGAATGGGCACCAAGCTAGATGCCGCCTCAATGCGGCCACTTAACTTTGCCTTTTCTAAGGTTTTAAGACAATGATTGATGAGAAGTTCCGCTGAGCTTGCTTGGTGTCGAGTGACTTCTGCTGCACATATAGCCATTGCCACGTCTATCGAGACAGAACCGACCGGGGTTTTAATGCGCACGCCAGTCAGATCGTCTTTAAAGCGACGAAATGATCGGTGCTTACATTCCTCAAGGTTCTTGTGATGCGTGATGAGAATAAACTGATTGGTATCTATTCGGCATAGTATGTCCAAAGGGCGTGAAATAGCGTGCAACTTCATGCCTACCGACCTGATCAAGCCCTGAAGAATGGCAGGTGGGTATTGTTTTTTAATGGGCTCCCAGGGATGAATCTCGATCATTACCAACTGAATGACGCCGTCTCGATGCTGGCAGTAGCGAATGGTTTCTTTTATCTTCTGCAAGGCGTAGCGTTTATTTCCAAGGCCGGTGAGTGCGTCAATGGCATTGGTTTTTTCCAGCGCCTGTAGTTTTTTCTTGAGCGAATCATGTTTCTTTAGCAGGCCGCTATACAGCTGTGTGACACGATCTGCTGCACGAATGCGCGGCAAAAGCTGTTCGTTCATTTGGTCTTTGTTAATGAAATCATCGACACCTTTGTCGAACGCTTCATTGAGAGCGCTGTTACCATCTTTCGCAGTAATAAGAATGATGTAGGTGAAACGATCGCTTTCTAAGTCAATGGCACGTACTTTCTCAGCCAGTTCTAAGCCATCCATTTCTGGCATTAGCCAATCGGCAATCAGTATGTCTACAGGCCGATCATTGATGGCACCAAGAGTTTCTTGAGCACTGCTGGTGTAGCGAATATCTTGATAGGGCGTGCCTTTGAGGGCGCGTTTTATCATCGCTGAACTAAAACGATTGTCATCTACCACCAGGATAGAGAGCGATGCATTGAGTTGTGTGGGCTGGTCAAGCATTCTAGAGTTCTTAGCCTCATGGGGTCGATGAAACATGAGAGGGGCGCTGCTAAGTAAAGTGTAGTCTCAATAAGGGGTAGGTGGCGTTTAATCTTTCGGGCACCTCTAAAAACACACTTTTCACCTGATAGCCGCGTTAACTTCGTACTCGAATCCTCGCGTATGCCTTATACACTGCGGCGCTGTGTGCGGGGCTTCTTTGCCCTCACGCGAAAATCACTATTTTTAGACGCGCCCTTTCGTGTGGTGCTTGATAGTGGCACTCTGAGTGATACTTTAAGGTTTACTGTCCTCCGCCGATTGATCTGACCATGGGGCAACGTAAAAAAGGAGTAACATTCCTGGGATTGCTGCGAGTGTGCAAAAAACAAAAAAATTGGTATACCCCAGACCACTAACCAGAAATGGGTGGGAACCAAATAGATGAACAAGGACGCTGTCGTTGCCGAAACCTTCTATCAAGAAACCAGTGGTAGCGTTAGCGAAGGTGCGGGGCAAAGCGGTGAGCGCAGTGAATAAGGCAAACTGGGTGGCAATATGGTCTTTGTGGGTAGTGCGTGCGATAAATGCGACAAATGCTGCGGTGCCTAACCCTACGCCCAAGTATTCAAAGGCAATAACCAGCGCTAAGACCACTTTGTTCGGGCCGGTGACAGACAGCAATGCAAACCCGAGTATTGAAATAATTTGCACCAGCCCAAACAGCCACAGTGAACGATTAATCCCCCATTTGAGCATTAACACACCGCCGGCCAAGCCCCCAAAAATGGCAGGCCAAAGTGCGGCATTTTTAGCAATAATGCCAATTTCAGAAAGGCTAAACCCTAAGTCTTGATAAAAAGGGGTAGAGAGAGCCGTCGCCATGCTGTCCCCCAGCTTGTAAAGAAACATAAACGCTAAAATAGTGAGGGCGGGCTTAAGCCCGTTGCGTTGAAAAAATTCCAGAAATGGCGTGGTAACGGCCTCTTTCATTGTCATGATGCGGGGTGGGGCGGTACGGGCTTCTGAGATAAGAAAGGTCATCGCGATACCGACTAACATAAAAGCCGCAACCACCATAAAAACTTCGCGCCACGCCATGTGGTCGGCAAGAATTAACGCTAGCGACCCAGGGATTAGCCCTGATACACGGTAGGCATTTACATGTATTGAATTACCTAAACCAAGTTCGTAATCAGACAATAATTCACGACGATAGGCATCAAGCACCACGTCTTGACTAGCGCTGAAAAATGCAACGGCAAAAGCGAGGTAAGCGATTAGCCCAATAGAAAAAGTAGGAGAAAAAAAGCCCAACCCCGCAATGGATATAAGTAAGCAGCATTGAAAAAGAAGCATCCAGCCTCTGCGATGTCCTAAAAAAGGCATTGAGTAGCGGTCCAATGCAGGCGCCCAGAAAAATTTCCAAGAATAAGGGATGCCGATCAACGCAAATAGGCCAATCTCTTTGAGGCTAACGCCTTCACTTCTGAGCCAGGCGGGAAGGAGCGTGTAAATAATATAGAGGGGCAGGCCAGAGCTAAACCCAGTGCCGACACATATCAACATTCGGCGATTAAAAATTGCTTTTTTTAACTCTGTTGCTGCCATTCGTTATCCTATTGCGGAGTTTAGTTTAAGAGCACCGTTAAAACGCACCTGTTACGCGATCGTGGTGTCGGCTCTGTACTTGGATTTGAGAGTATGCCTTATACAGTCGGCTTTGGCTTTCTTGCTTTCACATAAATAGCGGTGCCCTTAAATACGAATGCCGCCATCAATCTCAAAGATACGCCCTGTAATATAGTCGTTATTAAAAATAAACAAGGCCGTGTCGGCAATTTCCTGGGGTCTACCGATACGCTTAAGCGGAATACTTTGTGCCATTTTATCCAATGCTTCGGGTTTCATGGCATCAAGAATTTCAGTTTGAATGAATCCCGGCGCAATGGCCGCCGCTCTTATCTGGTGGCGTGCCAATTCCTTTGCCCATGTCACCGTCATTGCTGCCACGCCCGCTTTGGCCGCCGAATAATTACTTTGGCCAATATTGCCTGCGCGGGAAACACTTGAAATATTAATAATAAGGCCTTCGCTTTTCTGCTCAATCATGTGGCTAGCAGCTTCTCGGCCACAAAGAAAAACCCCCGTGAGATTAACATCTAGAACCGATTGCCACGCTTGTAGGCTCATGCGCTTTTCAATGTTGCCATCTTTTACTTTCACCAGTAGGCCGTCACGAATAATACCCGCATTATTAATCAGCCCATCAATTTTACCAAAATCAGATTTGATTTTGGTAAAACAGTTAATAACCCCTTCCTCATCAGAAACATTTACGTGATAGGAAAGGGTTTTTGCTCCGGCTTCTACACATAATTTTTTTGTGGCGGCCAAACCCTCATTATCCAGGTCTAGCAAAGCAATGTTTGCATTGTGTTGAGCCATTGTGACGGCCATTACTCTGCCAAGGCCGCGGCCTGCTCCTGTGATGACAATGGTTTTGTTTGTGACGTCCATAGGTACACTCCGTATAGGTGGGGTTTATAGCTTTCTTTGCGTATGATGGGACTGCCTTCGATTGAAAAAATACAGTGGTTCAGTCTCTGTCAATTCAGGCGCGAATTAGAGAGATCCAAGTACACCGCGGCTAGACCTGCGGGCTTCATTGCTCTCATGTGAATATCACTGCCTTTCGAGGTGCTCTAATTTCAGAGAGGCCCTTCAGTATTCAACAGGTATGAGTATGACGCAAAAAGACGAAACCATGATGATTCAGGCACAAGATTTATTGCGAGGTCAATCGTTCGGGGTGCTCAGTAGCCATTCAGCCAGGTTAGCCGGTTATCCTCACAGCTCGGTACTGCCCTATATCATTGATACACAAGGGTGTATTGTTGTCCTCATTAGTCGCTTGGCCCAGCACACTGCAAACATTAAACAGAACCCAAAGGTTTCTCTTTTTGTGATGGCGGATACGAGCGGGGATGTGCAAAATACAGCACGTTTATCGCTATCGTGTGATGCGCTTGCGTTATCTTCGCAGCGGGTAGACAGTGCCGCCGAGCGGTATTATCGACGGTTCCCGCAAAGTGCCGGGTACCACGTAGAGCTTGATTTTGACTTCTATGAGCTGCATATAAAAGAAGTCGGCTTTATTAAAGGGTTCGGAGGGGTGTGCTACTTTGATTCGACCCTGTGGCTGAAAAACCTAAAATTAGAAGGGGCTATGTAAATGTTCAAGCTGTTATTACTACTATTTTTGACAGTTCCCATGGTTGAAATGGCTATTTTGATCTGGGTGGGTGGGTTCATCGGTGCTCTGCCCACTATATTGGCGGTGGCGTCCACTGCGGTAGTGGGGGTGTGGTTGCTGCGCTTGCAGGGGTTTTTAACCATGAAAAAAGTACAGGAGCGCCTTCGGGCAGGTGAGCTGCCGGATTTAGAGCTTCTAGAGGGGGCAGTGCTCTTGGTTGGCGGCACATTGCTGCTGACGCCTGGTTTTGTCACCGATATTATAGGGTTTGTATGCCTTATTCCCGGTACAAGGCGCGCTATTTGTCGGCGTGTATTGGCGGCAGGCTTACTTAAGCCCATGCCAATGGATGTCATGCAAGGCGGTAACATTTTCAATCAACCTGGGCAGAACCCCCAGCATGGGTCGAACCAAACCATTGAGGGTGAATACCAAAGGGAAGACAGTTAGGGGGCAGAAGAAGCCCCCTGAAAAAGTAGAGGCACCCTAGAGGCAGGGTGATGGTTTGCTACAAGCGTCCCTTTGTTTTGGCGGTTTTTCGTTTGTAGGGCTTGTCCTCTGCTCCTTGACTGCTGTTTATTGGCACTATGAATAAATATTTTCCACTTTGCCCTTGAAAAAACCCAACCTCCCCCCCATTTTTCCGTCTTCGTGCATGAAACCAGTCTGTCCTCTTAGCTTATTTTTGGCTCTGGCCTTTTAGTACTTGACGAGGGGAAGTTTGGCTCTATGATGTGCACTCTGTGAAAATTGAGTGCTCACTAAGTCGCAAAGCATTCACAAATACACAATAGGGCATGCTGGTGTCCTTATTAAGTAAGCCAAGGGCGCTTTAAATAGCCGCTTTGGGCAGAACAAGCAGTTTTAGTAACCAAGAATATCAACTAGGAGAACGATATGAATATTCGTCCATTATATGATCGTGTTGTGGTTCGTCGCAAAGATGAAGAAACTACGTCAGCAGGAGGCATTGTGCTTCCAGGTTCGGCAGCAGAAAAGCCTTCTCAAGGTGAAATTTTAGCAGTAGGCAATGGCCGTGTACTCGACAATGGCGAAGTGCGTCCTTTGGAAGTAAAAGTGGGTGACACCGTTGTATTCAACCAGTATGGCGGCACAGCTGTAAAAGTTGAAGGTGAAGAGCTTCTTATTATGAATGAAACCGATATCTTAGGCGTACTGGCTTAGGTTTTTGTTGCGCAGCTTTAACGCTGAGCAAAGCGTAGCGTAAAAAATTCATAGATAGTTTATTAGTAACTAAACAGCGAAGCCTCTGAGTAATGCCAGTGTTCAAAATGAAATAGCTATTTACATCGGTAAGGCGCTATTTTATGCAACGCGACATGCCCCAAGGGCCACCTGAGTGGATACGCTTTTTATTAAGAAAGATTTAACAAAGGAATCTAACAATGTCTGCAAAAGATGTGAAATTTGGTGATGAAGCCCGTCAACGTATGGTTGCTGGTGTAAATATATTGGCCGACGCAGTAAAAGT
>JAHRVS010000192.1 GCA_019090565.1 Gammaproteobacteria bacterium | reverse complement strand
TGGATGCTTAACCTAGAAAACAAATCCGATTATAATGCTTTCTTTTAAATCTGAACAAAGTTAGGAAAAAACATGCCATTTCGTAGCCGCTATACCGGACTGATTGAAAAATACAGAGATCACCTACCTGTCAATGACTCCACTCGCCTCATTAGTTTGGGTGAAGGGAATACGCCGTTGATTCGTCTGTGTAATATTCCGCGTATTGTGGGCCGAGATGTTGATATCTATGTGAAGTACGAAGGTTTGAACCCAACAGGTTCGTTTAAAGACCGAGGCATGACCATGGCCGTGACAAAAGCCGTGGAAGAGGGTAGCAGTGCGATTATCTGTGCCTCGACAGGTAACACTTCTGCGGCGGCAGCGGCTTATGCCTCCAGAGCAGGCATCACTGCGTTTGTATTGATCCCTGAGGGGAAAATCGCCCTAGGGAAGTTAGCGCAAACCATGATGTACGGTGCTAAGGTAATGCAAATTCGAGGGAACTTCGACGAAGGCATGTCGCTGGTTAAGCAAGTGGCCACATCAGCACCGGTTACCATTGTGAATTCTATTAACCCTTTTCGTATCGAAGGGCAAAAGACAGCGGCTTTTGAGGTAGTCGAAGAGCTGGGCTTTGCGCCAGATTACCACTGTTTACCGGTGGGGAATGCCGGCAACATCACGGCATACTGGAAAGGTTATAGCGAATACCATAAGGATGGGATTATTAATGCCCTTCCTAAAATGCTGGGTTATCAAGCTGCCGGTTCAGCGCCATTTGTACGCGGCGAACCCGTTAACGATCCAGAGACGGTAGCGACAGCAATTCGCATTGGTCACCCTCAATCTTGGGATAAAGCGTGGGTTGCTCAAAAAGATTCAGGTGGTTGGTTTGATGAACTGAGCGATGCAGAAATACTGGCCACGCAGAAAATGCTTGCACAGAAAGAAGGCGTATTTTGTGAGCCAGCTTCTGCGGCGTCACTGGCCGGCGCACTGCGTGATATCGAGCGTGGGAAAATCCCTGAAGGCAGTAAAATCGTATGCACCCTTACTGGCAATGGCCTGAAAGACCCTGATACAGCAATCGGTCAATGCAAAGATTCTCACACGGTTACGATTGATGCGGATTTAGATTCTGTTAAAAGGTCTATTTTAGACGTACTGTAGTCCCTTTGAGGGCGTAAAAATAATTGTATGCGGGAGTGGCCCTGTCGCTCCCCACTCCTCCTTGGCAGCGTGTTAATGCCTAATCTGGATCTTTAACTTGCCTCATGGAAGCTTATTTGTGCGCACTCGGACAATTAAATACCGAGGTTTAACCCCTCCCTCCTCTAATCAAACTTTAGGGGACTTCCCATCACTTTTACAGCGTATCTATTATCACCGTGGCATTCGCTCTCCTGATGAACTTGACCGAAAACTCAGTGGTCTCTTGGCACCTACTGGGTTAAAAGGCCTGCCTGAATCCCTTGTTTTACTTCATAGCGTGATGGCAGCGCAAAAGAAAATCATGATTATTGGTGATTTTGATGCGGACGGCGCCACCAGTACAGCTCTGGCCCTGCTGGGTTTGAGCGCGATGGGTGCGAAGAATATTGATTACCTCGTGCCAGATCGGTTTAAGTTCGGCTATGGCCTTAGTCCCGAGATTGTCGAAGTCGCAGCCGAGCAAGGGGCTGAGTTAATCATGACGGTGGATAATGGTATATCCAGTGTTGATGGCGTCGATGCGGCAAAACAACTGGGGATTCAGGTCTTGGTGACAGACCATCACCTGCCGGGCGAAAAAATTCCTGCGGCGGATGCCATATTAAACCCTAACCAATCAGGTTGTGGTTTTACCAGCAAAAACCTTGCGGGCGTGGGGGTGGTATTTTATTTATTGATTGCATTGCGGTCCCACCTTCGAGGTCTTGATTGGTTTGAACAGAAAGCCTTAGCCGTGCCGAACTTGGCGGACTACCTTGATCTCGTTGCACTGGGGACAGTGGCTGATGTTGTTCCGCTGGATTTCAATAATCGGATTATGGTTTTTCAGGGGCTGCAGCGTATTCGAGCAGGGAAGTGTCGGCCCGGTATTCAGGCTTTGTTATCCATCGGACAACGCGACTCTAGCTATATTGTTGCCGGTGACTTGGGCTTTACCGTTGGCCCGCGTATTAATGCCGCTGGGCGTTTAGATAGCATGTCCTTGGGGATCGAGTGCCTGCTTGCTAATGATCCTGATGTTGCCATGGCTCTGGCGGAAGAGCTGGACACCTTAAACCGTGAACGGCGAGTGATCGAAGGTGGGATGAAAGAAAAAGCCATCCATGCCCTGGAAAAGTTTCAACTTGGAAAGTCTTCCCAGATGCCCTGGGGGCTGTCCCTTTTCCATGTTGATTGGCACCAAGGGGTCATCGGTATTGTTGCCTCTAGAATTAAGGAGCTGCATCATCGTCCCGTTGTAGCCTTTGCCCCCGCTGAAGACAATGTGAGTCGAGGGGGGAACTCCCTGGCAGATAATGCTGAGCTTAAAGGCTCGGCGCGCTCAATACCGGGTTTTCATATTCGAGATGCGCTAGAGGCTATTTCTACAAAATACCCGGGACTGATACTAAAGTTTGGTGGGCATGCGATGGCGGCGGGTTTGAGTATTCTTGCCAAAGACTTGAATGCTTTTACCGATGCATTTGATCAGCAAGTGCGCCAGAAGTTAAAGAGTGAAGACCTTAATGCGGAATTACTCAGCGATGGTGAGCTAGAAGCTCGTGAAATCTCGCTGGAATACGCAGAGTTATTGCGTAATCATGGGCCTTGGGGTCAGGGTTTTCCGGAGCCTTTGTTTGATGGTCAATTCGAAATTTTGCAGCAGCGTATTGTCGGTGAAAAACACCTGAAGTTCGTATTATCTCATCCTGAATCCAACAGTATATTCGACGCAATTGCCTTTAATATAGATATACAGCGATGGCCTACTTCTGAAAAATATGTTCAACTTGTTTACCGCCTCGATGTAAACGCCTACCGAGGACAGCGATCCGTTCAGTTAATGGTTCAGTATATGGAACCATTAACTGCTATTGGCTAGATAATAAAAAGAATGCATTTAACCGACCGTTGAAACTATATTAGCTTGGCCGTATGTGGTGTTAAAGTCTCCCTCAAGGTTCCGAATATATTTCACGGGGCAGTTTCTGCGTGTTGATAGGTGTAAACTCCATTTTTTCGTTCGGTTTTGCCTTGTATTTCACTCGATTCAACGACGTCAATAGCGTGTTAGAGTAATGCTAAAGGATTAGAGTAAAAATTGAAAACAATACATAAATTTGAAGTTCCCATCGGCGAAGCAGCCGCAGTCTTGTGTTTGTGTAGCAGTGCGACAGTTCGTATGGTGGAATACATTACCTGTGCAAAGAGCATTTTTATGTGGGTAGAGGTTCCCGCAGATGATGCCTT
>JAHRVS010000191.1 GCA_019090565.1 Gammaproteobacteria bacterium | reverse complement strand
GCATTTTCGGAATCAAGGTTCGCCGTAGGCTCGTCGGCCAAAATGACCGCTGGGTGCGTCACCATGGCTCTGGCAATGGCTACGCGCTGCTGCTGCCCACCGGACATTTCATCGGGACGGCGAGACTCCAAGCCCTTCAGGCCCACTTTTTCCAACATGCTCATTACCCTTTCTCGCCGCTGGGCTTTTGGCACGCCCTGCAGCGCCAACACAAATTCGGCATTTTCGTATGCGCTCATCACCTGGATCAAGTTATACGCCTGAAAAACAAAGCCTATACGGTCGCGACGTAGTTGCGACAGTGCTGCCCGACTGAGCGTACTTAAGTCTTGCGATTCGAGGTAAACAGCCCCCTTTGTGGGAAGGTCCAGGCCACCGATCATATTTAATAAAGTGGTTTTGCCCGAACCAGAGGGCCCACACAGGGCGGCAAACTCACCTGCTTCAAATGTCAGCGACAGGTCATTGATGGCTTTCACCACCACGCTCCCTTGCTGAAAGTGTTTACTAACGTGCTCGATGTTTACAATAAACTCACTCTGGGGTAGGGGCATTTTACATTGCCTTCAAACTATCAATGGGAGGGTTTCGGCCTGCACGCCAGGCCGGATACAAACCCGACAACAACGTCAGCATCAATACAGTAAACAGAATCATAAGGATTGTTTCAGGGTAAAGGTAAATACGTAAAACTGGGTCGATTAAAACCCCTCCTGCGCTATAGTCATCGCCAATAGAGCCGCTCAAATCAATGCCAACACGGTTCATATAAAGGTACCAGGGCACCGTTACTAACACACCTACGCTTAAACCCATCAACGCCAGCCATACCGACTCTACGACTACCAAAGCAAATAGGCTCAGGGGTGCCATACCTAGGGCCATCATCACGCCGAATTCGCGGGTACGCTCCAGTACACTCATAAGCAGTGTGTTCAGCACCCCGGCTGCAATCAATACGCCAATCAATATCTGGCTGACTTGGTTACTGCTACGGTCGAGGCGAATCATTCCAGCGACTTCTGATTGGGTTTCACGCCAGCTCAAGACCTCTGTTTCATTTCGCCCAAGCTCGCTAACACGCAGCTGTACCAGCTTTAGCAGCTTGTCGGTATAACGCTGGTCTTTAATCATGACCGCTACCACACTTGCTTCATCGGCGGAATACCCGATGGTCTCGCGCAAGGTTTGAATGGGCAACAGTGTCACCGAGTTATCGATGTCTTTAACACCGGTAGCAAAAATGCCGCTAACACGGGCCATACCATTGACAATATCGCCGTGTTTATCGGTGGTGGTATAAACTAGCTTTTTACCTAAGCGCAGTTTGAGTTTTTTGGCCATGCCTTGCCCTATAACGATACCACTCAGGGTTTCATTGGCACCTCGCCAGCGCTTGATGAATATTTCACCCTCAACCAGAGAGCGTATAAACAAGTTGTGTTCAGCCCTTTCACTATTAACATCAATCGCCAAAAAGGCCCCGCCCACACTTTTATGGGCACTGGCGAACATCGCTTGCCCCTGAATGCGCACGTAAGAATCCTCCACCCCATTAAGAGTTGCCAATCTTTGTTGTATGTCGTTAACGTGATGAATTTGTTTGTCCAGCGAGGGACTTTGCATGTAGCCAGGCGCCTGAATGCTGATGTGCCCTAGGCCCATCTTTGCGCTGGTATTAATCATATTTGTGTAGGAATAATCGCCCATACCACTGAAAGTAACCGCGATAAAAACGCCAAAACCAATGGACGTCGCGGTAATGCTGGTGCGACGCTTTCGTCGCCAGAGATTTTTCCAAGCCAAGCCAACGAGGTTCATGGGCTCCCCTTTGCGGTATCAAAAATGCTGAATGGCATCTACGGGTTTAATTAAAGCAGCCTTAATGGCTGGGTAAATCACAGCTAGCAAGGTCATCGCAATCAAAAATCCGATAGGGTAAGCCAGTGAATGAACCGACACTGATGCACGCCAAACCGGGTCCATAGCAATGCCAGCAAACGAGGTGTTCGTGGCGGTGTCACTAAAATCAATCCCCCGTTCCTGCAGACGCAAAGCCAGCCACCCGCCTAAGCTCAGTGCGAATAGACTCGCCACTATCGCTTGCAAAAGGGCTTCGGCAAAAATCAGCTGGGCAATTTGCCAAGGGCCAAGCCCTAATGCTTTCATGATGCCAAATTCATGAATTCGCTCAAACACGCTCATTAACATCGCGTTTAAAATAACGCTGCCTACCGCCATGTAGGTGATCGCCAGCATAAAAAAGGTTTGGCTGTCGGCCATATCAAGCAGACGCGCCATCACCGGCATTAAGGCTCGCCAATCTTTCACCTCGTAGGAGCCTGCAACGTTTTGCACCTCCTGCTGAATACGATCCAATGATACGCTGGGGTTGCTGCGTTTCATTGCGATTTCATGCACACCTTCGCTGACCACAGTGAATTCTCGAAATGCCGCAGCCAACATAAAGAAGCCGCCCCGGTCGATGTCGTCCGCCACAGCTTTAAGGATACCTTGCACTTGATAGAGCTCATTGGCCATAGCGCCATCGCTAGCCTGCCCCGTTAAAACCACCTCGTCACCCACGCGTAGGTTGAGGGTGCGGGCTAATTTTCTCCCCAGCACAACGCCGTAAGGTGCCGCATCATTGAGCCACTTACCTTGAGCAAGGTGTTTGTGAATGTCGGTGACTTGCGCTTCAAGAACAGGAAGTATGCCTCGTAATTGCACTCCGGCAGAGCTGCTTCCCGCAGCGGCCAAGGCATAGGCGTATAAACGTGGGCTCGCAGATACTCCCGCGCCGGTTAACTTTTCCAAAAGCTGATTTTCACCCTGAATCAAGGCATAAAGATCAGGGTCATCCAAATAAAAAGGCAGATGCAGCTGCAGTTCACCGGCATTCATAATGGTGGCATTGCGCTCACTGGCTTTGAGCATGCCATCCATCAAGCTGGAAAACAGAATCATAATGATGCCCGCAAGCCCCATCGCTAATGTGGTTACCAGTGAACGCTGCCAATTACGATATAAATTTCGAGATGCCAATAAAAATGGATTCATGTTAACGGCGCTTCAATTGACCAAGTGAAAAGAAATTGTCTTCCAGTGGAACGCCAAAATCTAGCAACTGATAAGTTATTTCGGTGAACTCGTTCGGTTTATCACTGGGGATCACCCGCAGGGTAGCCGGTCTTATTTCCCCCCCGAGTTTTTTAAAATCAGAAAAAACGATTTTTCGTGTTTGAACAAGGTCTTCATCATAAAATATTTCGCTCAAAGGTAACAGGCTATCGGCAAGGATCACCAACACCACTTTGCCCCACACCACGACAGCATTGGGTTTAGGCATGAGGGTGAACTCGATGATAGCCTGCTGGTCTCGCTCGCCTTCATAGCTTATCGCAATGTTATAGTCTTCTTCGCGTCGTGACTCTTGAACTAGGTCATCGTTGGTAAAGTGGCTGCCCATCCAGCTGCCCATCATCATGCTGGACGTAAGTCGAATAGTGCGATCGACGCGGGGTAAATAGGTATAAAGATGCTTTCCTGATTTAAGGCTACTTACGCCTTGTTCCTTTTTCGGGGCAAGAATTCGTACCAAGGTAAGATCAGTCCCGAGGGACCAACCTTCTAAGCGTAAGGTGCGAGAATAACGAGCGGTGCGGATGTTCATGGAAAATAAACTGTGGGATGACTCCCCCCGCCAAAGGTCATCAATGTGGCGCAGCATGATAGATGCTCTATTTTCTGGTTCGCGTACATCACTGGCGATGGACATCCTAACCATCAGTAAACCCTGAACAATTAAGAAAAAAACCAAAATAGCACTGAACTGTTTCCGCAATACAGAGAGCATAATTCCCCTTTTGAGCTATAATGAAAATAAATCTCGATGTATTTATTTTTATGATGGACTGTAGCGCAAAACTAATTGATCATAGTAATACACCTGCGGTTGTAGGGTATATATGAACAGCGCTTAAAATGCACTTTCCACGCGTTAGCGACGCACTCACATGAGAATTGCTATTTTTAGAGGCACCCATATGTTAAACATGCAATGGCTTACCAAGCTATTTTTAGAATCCATCTTAATTAGACAGTGCCGGAAGAAAATTAATGCAGCAAACCAAATACCTGATTATTACCGCCGCATTGGCCGCAATGGCTTCTGCCCCTCTTTCGGCATTCAGTTCAGCGGGCGAATCATCTCACTATGATGGCAATCTGCGCAATAGTGAGCAAAGCCGCCTCGAACGACGCATCATAGGGCTCGAAAAAAAACTGAACAAAAAAAATTCTTCATTTAAAATAGACGGCTTTATCAATACTGGGCTTGCCCGAGCCGACAGCAATGTTACTACCGAAAGCTGGGGCGGCATAACGAATAAAAACGATTTTGCAGCGATGTCTAATATTGGCATCCAGATATCGTTTTCAACAACCCCGTATACTAGCTTCACCACGCAGCTGGTTTCTCGCGGTGAAGAAAGCTGGGACATGGAAGCCGAGTGGGCCTACGTCTCACTAACACCTACGAACACACTCACTTTTCGTCTCGGGCGTCAAAAGGTCCCCTTGTACTTGCTTTCTGAATACATAGAAATTGGCTACGCCAACCCTTGGGTTTACGCTCCGGATGAAGTTTACGGTATTACCGGGGACAGCACTAACGATGGCTTTAGTGTGTTGTACACGGTCCCCTCTAATGGCTGGGATTCCACTGTGCAAGCCATGTGGGGTAGCAATGAGTTCACTCACCCAGTCGTTGGAAACACATCAGCCAAGGATGTTCTTTCGCTAAGCATTACCAGCATCAAAGAATCAACCACCCTTCGATTCGGATATACCTTTTTAACGGCGGAGATTCCCACAGTCATTGCCCCGCTACCAGATATCCCCAGCACCCTCATTAGAGCGGGGGATACCCTTCTGTTTGAAGCAGAAAACTCGGCTATTTCTTACTTGAGTGCTGGAATCATCGTTGATAAGCCTCACTGGTTAATCATGTCGGAAGCGGCCCAATTAAAAGTAGGCGGCTGGTTTTCTGATGTCTCCTCAGCATACCTGATGACGGGTTACCGGTTTGGCAAGGTGATGCCGCACATCACCATTGCCAAAATGAAAAATACGGACTCCGGTGCAAGGGATGGGGCCTCGGTCATCTCCGCCAGCACTGGCGCTGCCTTGGCCTTACCTGGGCAATTAGTGGGCGCAATTGCTGATGGGTTCGTCGTACAAAACCAAACCTCCTACACCCTTGGGGCAAGGCTTGAGCTACTGCCTTCTGTTTCAGTAAAAACCGAACTGAGCCATATTACCGATTTTGAAGGCAGCATCGGGCGATTTAATGCCGCTGCAGCCCCCACTGGAGACAATGTCAATATCCTAAAGTTTGCCATTGATGCTGTTTTCTAATATGGG
>JAHRVS010000190.1 GCA_019090565.1 Gammaproteobacteria bacterium | reverse complement strand
GTGGATGCCAATACAGGGAAACTGGTATGGAAACGCAAAGTCGATGAACACATTGGCGCAACCATTACAGGTACGCCAAAATTGCATAAAGGCACACTTTACGTGCCTATCTCATCCTTAGAAGTGGCCTTAGCTGCTATTCCCGTTTACCCCTGCTGCACCTTCCGCGGTGGCGTCATTGCACTCGATGCAGCCACAGGGGAAACGAAGTGGAAAACCCATGTGATGGAAAAAGCCCAAGAACAAGGCTCAAATGCCCTGTATGTTTCCCGCTATGGGCCCTCTGGTGCGCCCGTATGGAATAGCCCAACCATTGACGAGAAACGCAACACCCTTTATGTCGGAACCGGTGAAAACTATTCTCATCCCACCAACGACACCAGTGACTCGGTGATCGCCATGAATTTAGATACCGGCAAAATAAAATGGGTGCACCAACTCACAGAGAACGATGCTTGGAACATGGCCTGCACGCTTCCTACACCTGGAACCAATTGCCCCGAAAATACCGGCAAAGATTTAGACATAGGCGCTTCACCTATCCTTGCAAACACGAGCGATGGGGCAGACGTATTACTGGTAGGGCAAAAATCTGCCGATGTTTGGGGGCTCGATCCAGATACAGGCAATACCATTTGGCGTACAAAAATAGGTCGAGGCGGTGCACTAGGAGGGATTCACTGGGGCATGAGCGTAGAAGGAGACCGGCTTTATGCGCCCAACTCCGACTATGCGCTTTCTTTTCTAGGCCTAAACGTACTTGATCCTAACAACAAAGAGCCAAAACAAGCAAACCTTTCAGCCATAGATATAAAAACTGGCAAGGTGATCTGGCGCAACGACCTCGCTCCTGTTTGCGCAGTCAAAAAAGACTGTGATCCAGGGCTCTCTGCAGCCACCACCTCCATCCCCGGCGTTGTATTCGCCGGCGCTCTAGACGGACACCTTCGAGCCTATTCAAGCAAAGACGGAAGCCTACTTTGGGATGTTGATACCACAAAGGAGGTGACAACCGTTTCTGGCAGCACCGCCGAAGGCGGCTCACTGGATATCGATGGCCCCGTTGTTGTAGATGGGCAGCTGTATATTAATTCTGGCTACGGCAGTTTTGGCGAAATCCCCGGCAATGTGTTGTTAGTTTATTCCGTTGACGGAAAATAACATTAATATACCCGTTAACGCTCAACACCACTAAGCCGACAACCGCCAGCTTATTGCCCCCTTGCGAGGTTACCTTAATTACCGCCATGCGCACGGGGGATCAATCTCCCGCCGCCTCTGCGCTAAAAATACCGATTAACTTGATGTACACTCCACTAAGACCTGTTTTTACAACTCCGCCACTTCGCGGTAAAACCAACTCTAGAAGTGATCACAATGAGCAAAAAATCTACGCTTAATACACTGCTTGAATTAAAAGCACAAAAAGAGACGTTTTCCTGCCTAACTGCCTATGACGCCTGTTTTAGCCACTTCATCTCAACCGCTGGCGTCGAAGTTATTTTAGTGGGTGACTCCCTCGGCATGGTGCTTCAAGGGCGTGATAGCACGATCCCTGTTTCCATCGAAGACATGGTTTACCACACACAGTGTGTCGCGCAAGGAAATGACAATTCACTGATCATGGCCGACATGCCCTTTATGACCTATGGGACACCAGAACAAACTCTTTCCAATGCCGCAAAGCTCATGCGGGCCGGTGCAGAGCTCGTCAAACTCGAAGGCGGCGAGTGGCTAAACCCTTCGATAAAGCAGCTCAACGATTGCGGCATACCTAGCTGCGTCCATCTCGGCTTAACACCTCAATCAGTGCATAAATTCGGAGGGTATAAAGTTCAAGGGCGTTCGCCCGAAGCTGCTGAACAGCTACTTCGTGAAGCAAAGGCCGCCCAACAAGCAGGCGCAGCAATGCTGCTTCTGGAATGTGTTCCCAGCTCAGTTGGCAAGACCGTTACACAAGCCGTCGACATCCCCGTCATTGGCATTGGCGCCGGCCCCGACACCGATGGCCAAGTACTTGTGCTACACGATATGCTCGGGCTCACCCCCCACAAACCTGCCAAATTCGTCAAAAACTTTATGGCTGATGCCAATGGCAGCATTCAAGATGCCATTGCCGCTTTTCACAGTGACGTTAAAACCCATCGCTTCCCCGGCGATGAGCACGGGTTTAGCGCATGAAAACCCTCAACACAATAAAGGCGATGCGCGAAGCACTCAGCCCCTACCGCCAAGCAAACAAACGAATTGCGCTGGTGCCCACCATGGGAAACCTGCATGCGGGTCACCTTTCTCTGGTAGAGGAGGCGCTCAAACAAGCAGACATTGTGGTCACCACTATTTTTGTTAACCCCATGCAGTTTGGTGTTAACGAAGACTTAGACAGCTACCCTCGCACCCTTGATGCCGACAAACAAAAGCTTGCCTCAGCAGGCAACCACTTTTTGCTAACGCCTTCTGTCACAGAAGTCTACCCAAATGGTATGAACCAAACCACCGTCCATGTCCCAGGCTGCACCGAATGCCTTTGCGGTGAAAAGCGCCCCGGTCATTTTGACGGCGTCAGCACCGTTGTTACAAAACTCTTCAACATGATACAACCCGATGTGGCGGTCTTTGGTAAGAAGGATTACCAGCAGCTTACTACTATCCGCAAAATGGTCGTAGATCTTTGTTTTCCAATAGAAATAATTGGCGTGGAGACCGGCCGAGAAGCCGATGATCTCGCCATGAGCTCTCGCAACGGTTATTTAAGTGGTCCTGAGCGCACCAAGGCCCCCGCGCTTTACCAGGCGCTAAACCAAGTCAGATCCACACTCTTGGCCGGTGAAACAAGCTATTCGAAAATGTTAAATACCGCGCAACAATCTCTCGATGAGGCAGGTTTTATCGCTGATTATCTTGAAATAAGGGATGCAGATACATTAGAAACCGTGAGCAAAAACAGTGCACGCCTTGTCATACTTGGTGCAGCTTTTATGGGAAAAACCCGTCTTATCGATAATCTGACTGTGGAGTTGAACCTGTCAAAAGTTTAAGGCATACTTGCCGGCCATTGTGTTGGGAGAGCAGGTAAGCCTGTTAAATTCAAGACAAAAAGTACATTTTATTACAAATCAATTACGCATAATTCACACAATAAAGGGGGTGGCTAGCTATGCAGAGCACTATGTTAAAGGCAAAATTGCATCAAGCCCAAGTAACCCACGCGGAACTTGAGTATGAGGGATCGTGCGCCATTGATGGTGATATGCTCGATATGGCTGGAATTCGAGAATACGAGCAGATCCAAAT
>JAHRVS010000189.1 GCA_019090565.1 Gammaproteobacteria bacterium | reverse complement strand
TTACCCATAAGGGCTGGAAATTCTGACGGCGCCATTTCCAGAACGGGATAATCGACATGAGCCGCCACAGGAGGGTCTGTCGCTGTCGCAACAATGCTTTTGTCATCTAGTTCATCTTCTGGCAAGAAAAAATAGTCAAGGTCAAAGCCAATCGGCCGACTATCATCAGGGACTTTAAAAACACCTTTCAGCGTGGAACAAGTTACATTGATCCACCAAGACTGGTCATTACGAATCGCATGGGTGGACAGATTGTTTAATTCAAGCCCAAAACCATCAAATTTTTCAATTTGCAAATCAATTCCCGTCACCTGGTCAATAAACGCTGGCGTCTCCTGTTCCGGCCCTGTCAGTTCACTAACACGCGTTAATTCAAGCTCTTCATACCGGTTTGAAAGCAAGGTCAAGTCTCTTTCCCACGCATCCCAGTTAAGGCTTTTCAATTTCCCAGAGATTGAAACTCCCTCGTTATTCTCAGGGATACTCCCTTCTCCAGCAATCGCCACTTTCATTGACGCTAGTTGATTGCCGTCCATTTTAATGTAAGCATCAAAAACCTCATTTTGACGAAGGTAATAGTGAAATGTATCGTCCGTACTAAGCATTTGAAACAAAGTATCTCGTCGTCGCTCTTTTGCTTTTTCAAAAGGTGAGGGCAAATTAATCTGCATACCTTCGGCATTACTCCAAATTCGTAATATCGAGGTGATCGAGTGAGGGTTCACCACATCCAGCTCAGCACGGTAGTGAATCAACCCTTCCGTAAACGTCAGTATTGGTTGCTCGCTCCATTCGTACAGGTCGGCCAAACCAATGCTGCCATCTAGTTCTAAACGAAACAAAGTGCCATCATCAAGTTCAAATTTAGGCAGGGTGATTTCTGCGGGTTGGCCAAAAAAATAGGCGGTCATTACATCGCTAAATAAACCCTCTTTGTCGTTATAAGACAGTTGTCCATTTAGATCAGAGAAAAACAAATTAAACTCAGGAAAAGAAAGCTTCGCATTATGAAAGCGCGTCAAGACATTAATCGTCATTTGATCATTATTTTGCTCCAAAGGCACATTCAGCGAAAGCTTCCCTGTCACTCGCCCTGACCCATACCATGTTTCCGCTACGCCTCCAATCACGTCGCTCAAGGGGGTTTCATTTAAAATTCGTAATGCATCGGACGCAGGGCTATCATAAGTGCCATGTAGCTCCACATGCACCGTTGGCCATTCGGCATTTTTACCGACAAAGCCACGAGCAATTTCCACGTTAGAATCCAACACTTTTCCATTACGCGCCGCAAAAAACACATCACTTTCGTTTATAAAAAGCGAGCCATTAGCTTCTGTGACCATTGGCCACTCGTTGGGCAAGTAATCTAATGTCGCATTAAAAAACTTCAAATCTGATTGCAGGGTATGCTGCTCATTTTTGCGCCTCCAATCCAGAGAGCCATGATAAAGCAAACGGCCACTCAAGCGCCCCTCGAGCAGCCCTTTATCAAGCCAGGCCAACACACCCTCTGGCAGCGCAGGAGGCAGATAGAAAGAAAGGGACTTTCCCTCAATATCATCAAAACGGGCGACAATATAAAGCTCCGCACCCTCTCTGGCAGCGCCGATGTCAACCTCATCAGGCCTGCTTGTTTTCTCTGCTAGAGCTTCGCCCTCTGATAACTTATCTGGCTGACCCTGTTCTTGGGGCCTTTTAATAGGGTCAAAGGTTTTCGGGGGGCGCCTCGGTGCAATGGGCGCTTTAACACTGAACAGGGTTGACCCCGTTACATCCGAATTTTTAACAAAGATTTCCCCACTGTCCACCACCACGGCATTTTCATCGATTCGCCACGAGACTGGGCCTTGCAATACATCTATCAGCAACTTTTTACGGAAGTATTTGGGTGATTCTACCGAAAGTTGTTCAGCGTCAATCATCATCAATCCAGACCGTGGTGACACCTGGATGCCCCCGCTCAAGCCTTCTACAGCAGGAATGGATTTCCACTGTTTGCAGCTAACATCAACCAATTTGGAATCTAAGTAAAAAGCCTCATCGGATTCTTTTTCGACATGAAGAATGGTCTTTTCAAACCCACCACTGAGTGCAAGGGTCTCAAACATATCGGTTAGGGAGGGCGGCAAAATACCACTGTGTAGTAATAGTGCACTTATAGAGGAGAGCTCACCGCGCTCCAGCTGCACATCAGCAGTTTTTGCATTCGGGTTAAGATTGATGCGCGCAGCGCCTTTAGGCCAAACCACGGAGCCTAGCGTAAACCCAAAATCTTGAAGCTGAAGCTGCACATTGTTTTTATTGTCTAAATCAAGCTGAAATTGACTGCTTAAACGCGAAAATACCAGGGGATTTTTTGCATTTTTGTAGTGAAGATCAAGAAAATCGTTATTCAGCATGCCCCGCACACTTCGCAGTTGGCCGGCCCCCCATTCTCCCCATATTTCAGTGCCAGCATGCCAATGATTAATGACCAGTGCACTTTTCTTCGTCAACTTTTCCAATACACTTTTAGGAATCCATCGCAATATATCCCCAGTACCAATACGCAGGTAAAAATTAGTCTCGCTATTGCTCCAATCAAGCGGGTTACCATTGATTTCAGCAACAAAACGCAGGGATTGGCCGCTCATCTCGGTACTTGCTGCAACCTGGTAAAACCCTGCAAAGCGTCTTAAACCCGCATCCAAATCAGAAATAACCAAGGATGTCCCATCTTCCAGAAATACGGTAATGCGTGCGTGTTGCAATGATATATTGTCTTGATGAAACAGCGCCGTAAGAAAGCCCGCAGAGCCTTGCTCCTGTTGGCCGCTCTTTGTTGCGCCCCGCCCGAGCAAACCATATTGGCCGTCAGAGGAGCGTTGTAAAGCCAAATCAAGGCCCTGAACACTGAGCTTCACCAATCGAGGTTCCCGCACAAGCAAGCTAGCGAGCACGTCCACCTTTAAAATTATTTTCTTGGCACTGATTGCAGCTTGATCCGCACCTGGGTTCACATAGAGATCGAGGTCATTAATTTCAATGGTCGGTGTAAAGAATACCCACCCTCCGGACAGCCCACCAATTTCCGCACGCATGCCGGTGCGCAGCTCTACCATTTCTATCAAGTCAGCACGGTAGTTTTGGACACTCCCCGACAAAGCTCGGCCTAGCAACACGTAGCTGCTCAGTACTAGAATGACAATGGCCACAACTATCCAGATACGGTCAGAGCAGTAGTCAACAACACGATGCATAAGCTAACAACTCAAACTAATTGATTTCTGGCGCAACGGTATCACCAACTGTCCACGAGGGGCCACGTTAGAGTAAAACCACATCGAAGGTTTCCTGCTGGTACATACTTTCAACCTGGAAAGTTATATTGCACCTAAAATATTCGGCTAGATCTGCCACATGAGCGGATTCTTCGTCCAACAAGCGGTCAATAACTGCCTGCGAAGCAATAACCAGAAACGTTTTTGCGTCATAAAAACGTGCAACACGGTGGATTTCTCTAAATATCTCATAACAAACAGTCGTTGCTGTTTTTAATGAGCCCCGACCCTTACACACGGGGCAGCGTTCACAAAGAATATGTTCGAGGCTTTCGGAGGTTCGTTTGCGGGTCATTTCCACCAGTCCCAGCTCCGAAACTGCTGTAATACTGGTTTTTGCGTAATCTCGATCAAGCATTTTTTCGAAAGCTCTTAACACCTGACGACGGTGTTCCTCTTCTTCCATATCGATAAAATCGACAATAATTATTCCGCCAAGGTTTCGTAGTCGTAGCTGTCTGGATATCGCATGCGCGGCTTCCAGATTAGTTTTGTAGATCGTCTCTTCAAGATTGCGGTGACCGACATAAGTGCCAGTATTCACATCTACGGTGGTCATTGCTTCTGTTTGATCGATCACAATATGGCCCCCTGACTTGAGCCCCACATTGCGTTGCAGTGCTTTTTCCAGCTCATCTTCTACGCCGTACAGATCAAAAATAGGCCTGTCTGCGATATAATTTTCTATATGCGGCTCCATTACGGGTACAAACTGTCGAACAAAATTCATCACCTTTTGGTAGGCCTGTTCTGAATCGATCCGCACTTGCTTAATGTGGCCTTCAGTCAAGTCACGAACCGTTCTCATCAAAAGGGGCAAACCCTCATACACCACTGAGGTCACCGGCACAGAGCCAATCTGCACTTCAACGAAACCCCAAACTTTCAGTAGGAATTCAATATCCTTAAAAATATCCTCTTCACTGATGCCATCTGCAGCGGTGCGTAGAATAAACCCACCTTTCACTTCAGGGGTTTTCTCTAAGAAATTACTGACAACTGTCCGTAAGCGCTCCCGCTCACTCTCCTCTTCGATCCGCTGAGAGATGCCCACGTGTTCACTGTAAGGCATATAGACCAGATAACGCGAAGGAATTGACAAATGCGTGGTTAAACGTGCGCCTTTACTGCCCAGCATGTCTTTGGTGACTTGTACGACAAGGCTTTGGCCATCGCGAACCAGCTCACTAATGCTTAGCGTGTGGACTTCATCGTTATTCCCAACCCCGCCGGTCATTGGCATAATGTCTTTCGCGTGTATAAACGCCGCGCGCTCTAACCCAATCTCTACAAAGGCTGCTTGCATGCCAGGCAAAACCCGCACGACTTTACCTTTATAGATGTTTCCTACCAATACCTTGCTATCTTCACGCTCTATCTGAATTTCCTGCAGAACGCCATTTTCAACAAGCGCTACGCGGGTTTCAACACTGGATACGTTTATCAGGAACTCTTCGCTCATCGATTGCTTTGGCCTCTTTTTGGAAGCTCTCTCATGTTAATACGGTGACGCCGAACTCACCCAACAAATCAGCCGTTTCCATCAACGGCAAACCTACTATACCACTGTAACTGCCCTGGATCGCCTCCACAAAGATAGCCCCAGCACCCTGGATTGCATAGGCACCGGCTTTGTCCAACGGCTCACCAGTTTGGCCGTAAGCGCGGGCCTCTTCGGGATGAATATCGCGAAACAATACCGTGGAACAACTGCAGATCACCTTCTCACTGTCAGGGCTCACTACTGCGACAGCAGTCATTACCTGGTGGGTTTGACCTGACAACGCCATCAACATGGTAAACGCCTCATCCAAATCGGAGGGTTTTCCAAAGACCGTATCATTTAACACGACAATCGTATCTGCGCCTAACACCGGCTTGCTCTGCCCGCCTGCAAGCAGTGCCAACCCCTCTCTCGCCTTAAGTCTAGCCAAACGTTTTACATATAGAGCGGGAGACTCATTGCCATCTCTAGATTCATCGACTTCTGGCAATATTTGCTTAAACTGGAGACCAATTTGAGTCAGTAGCTCCTTACGCCTAGGAGACCCTGACGCAAGATAGAAAGAAAAAGACATACGGGGAACCCTATTCAACAATTATCTAAGGATGGAAAAGAAATTGTGCAAAAATGCAAGAAGGCCGATAGCTCTGGCTGGCTATCTAACGTGGAAATACTGTTGAAAGAATTTCAACATGGCAAATACCCACGGCCACAACAAAGCGCTGACTAGACAGGGCAACCAATACACCAGGCCTTCACTCACCATGGCAACCGAAGACTGCACCATTCGCACAGCCAGTAAGTTGATACCCACCAAAACCAATACCGATAAAGACTGCTGCCACAGAGGGAAGACTCGTACCCGTCTATGCAAGCGGCCTGCAAGGTATGCCAGTATAGTGAGCGATAAGGCGTGCTCTCCAAGTGTGACCCCTTCTAGGACATCCAGCGCCAAACCAGAAATCCATCCTGTGACCACCCCCACCCTGCTGGGCAGCACAAAAGACCAGTAGATCAATACCAAAGCAACCCATTCTGGCCGCCAATATTCAGCCCAAACGGGAAAAGGCAAAATCGACAAATAAAAAGCACAAACAAAGCTGAGCACTATCAGCCAAGTCCCCTGGCTGCGCACATCACTCACTCAAACCCCCTTCATCTCGATGGACCAGCAAAACATGCCGACTTCGATCAAGTCGTGCCGTAGGTGCCGCCTCGATAACAGCAAAAGGCAAACCTGGGTGGTGTTCAACCCGCATAACTGTGGCAACCGGGTACCCCTCAGGAAAACGCTGCCCAAGACCAGAGCTTATCAGTAGGTCTCCTTCCTTAATGTCGGCAGTATCCGGCACATATGTCAGCACTAGACGATCGAGGCTGCCCGAACCCACTGCAATTGCGCGCACACCGTTGCGATTAACCTGAACAGGAATCGCATGGGTTGAGTCCGTCACTAAAATCACGCGACTGGTAAAGGGACCGACCTCAACCACTTGCCCCATCAACCCTTCTGCATCCAAAACAGGCGTTCCATTACTAACACCTCGATCCCTGCCATGGTTGATAATGATTTCATGCCGTGCGGGATCAGGGTCAACACCAATAATTTCAGCAACTCGAACACTATCATCAAGCAAGTCGGAGGAGTTCAATAGTTCGCGCAAACGCACATTTTCCGCAGACATAGCCGCTAGCTTTTGTACCCGCCGTTGTAGCAACAATACCTGTTGCCGAAGGAGGAGGTTTTC
>JAHRVS010000188.1 GCA_019090565.1 Gammaproteobacteria bacterium | reverse complement strand
CTTTTACCCCGCATAAGAGGCTGGCTAAAACGCAATGCGGAATCTATGCAGGGCAAGCTTCAACAAGCCGACGACAAGCGCTGATCAAGCTCATTGAGGCGCTCTGGCGTGCCCACGTCGCACCAACCACCCTCATGCAGTTGACCCGATACGTTTCCAGCCTCAATAGCCGTTCGTAGTATTGGGGCCAAGGGGCGGCTCCCCGCCGAAAAGCCATCAAATAAACGTGGGGTCAACACACTGATACCACCAAAGGTGTAAGTACAGGGCTCGGGTATGCGCCCTTTATTTCTTAACAGAAAAGAACCCCGTCGTTTTTCCAGAGGGTGCTGACGATCAAGAATAAAATCTCCCCCTAGGTGATGGGAAGGATTTTCAACCAAAACAAGGTGAGCAAGGTACGGGCCATCAACCAGCTTGCTACAACTCTGCAGCGTGGCAAGCGCAAGATCACTCCACACATCTCCATTGATCACCAAAAATGGGGCATCGCCCAACAGTGGCAACGCATTAATAATGCCTCCGGCTGTTTCAAGAGAAGGATTTTCTCGGGAATACTGAATCCGCAGCCCAAAACGTTCTCCATCTCCTAGGCTGGTTTCAATTTGTTCACCAAGGTGTGCAGTATTGATCACCACCTCTTCAAACCCCGCTTTTTGTAAATGTTCGAGGTGGTACACAATCAACGGCTTGCCACCGGCTTTAAGCAGTGGTTTTGGCGTGTGCTCGGTCAAAGGAAGCATGCGCTTCCCCAGCCCCGCAGCCAGTATCATTACTTTCAAGAATACACTCCAGACAAAACTTAAATCAACGGTTCCAGTAATTCAGCCGCACTCGGCGTCTTTACAACCAAAGCCCTGGCAAGTTCTTTCAGTAAGCCATGCAAGCCCGCAAGCTCTTCATAGGCGGCGCAGACCTCAAGCAAATTCGCATAGGTGCAAGGTATATCGTCTAAATAAACGGGCTTGTCATCACGATGTTTAAGACGGGAAAATATCCCAACCACTTTTAAGTGACGTTGCGCGCCCATCCATTCAAATTGCTTAAGAAAATCTTTCTCTTGATACCCTTCTGGCAACAAACCCTCTGCTTTAGCTTGATGGAAGTATTCCGCTGCCCAAACCAGACTTTTTTCGCGGGGCCAACGCACGTAGCTATCACGAAGTAGGGAAACCAAGTCATAAGTGATCGGCCCCCACACTGCATCTTGAAAATCGATCAGCCCCTGCTGGTTATTATCAAGCAGCATAATATTACGGGAATGGTAATCACGGTGTACAAAAACTTGTGGCTGGGCCAAGGCACTTTGCGCCAGAAGTTCACAGGCATCATGCAGACCTTTTTGTTGATCTAGGTGCAAGCTGCAACCCAGGTGGCAACGAATAAACCAGCCTGGAAACAAAGCCATCTCGTCCATAAGGCGCTGGTGATCATAGTGAGGCAAAGCCAAGGCAGTGGGTTTTATTTGCTTCTGCAGTGCACAAAGCGTTCCCATGGCCACAGCATAGTGTTGCTCTACTGTATGCGTATCGAGTTCCGGTAACATCGGGCGGTCACCCAAATCAGAAAGCAGCATAAACCCCTGCTTTTCATTCACGGCTTTAATCACTGGCGCATTGAAGCCGTGATCAACCAAGCAACGAGCAATACGCAGAAATTCTTGGTTTTTTTCTTTTTCCGGCGGCGAGTCAACGGCTATAACAGTCTGGCTCTTGCCAAAATCAGCCTCTAGCTTAGGGTTTAATTCCGGCAAGGTAACGCGAAAGTAATGCCGAAAACTGGCATCCCCAGAAACGGCCTGCAAGTCGACCTGTTCCAATTCAAGTTGCTCTGCCACCCATTGCTGAAATAAATCATCCTTCGATATCATTCATATTCCTGTGTTGGCAAATAGCCTTTATGGTGAGATTCCGCAATAATACGCTGCAAGAAGACCAGCGGTGCTTCTACAATTAATCTGGGTGTCGGTATTCACTGAATCGGTGGAATTTAAACACCTTGCTAAACGCATTGTAGCGTATTGCAATGCTTAAACCTGAAGCGCAGCGCTCACTTCACTCAATATTTTTTCTGGTTAAACGTGCCGAAACCTTTACACCCTATTTTTCAAACCTTGCTGACATGTATCGCCTTGATATCTGGCCTGCTAGGGGCTTGTTTTGCTTATGCGGACAACACATCCCCTTATAGTCACCTCGACTGGGTGCCTCGCAGCGATTTTGCCGCCTATGACACCCTCCAGTTGCAACATATTCCTGCCCACTGCAGTGGTGCCTTTATAGAGCCTGAACTCAGTCTCGACCGCCTTCCTGACGATTTACAATCACAAGCGGACAATGGACAAATAACCACCTACTCAAATTTTGTTGTTCATGTTCCCAATATTTCTACCGAGTTTAGCGGTGATGTTCAATTATTCCATGACCAGTTCCGCCTAATGAGCGATTCGATCATCTATCGCATCGATCAAAATAGCATTACCTTTCCCGAGCCCATTACATTGCGCGAACCGGGGTTTTTACTTAAAGGGGCGCGTGCATTTTTAGATTTAGGCAGTGGGCAAATTGATTTCAGAGACACTGAGTATGTTCTCCACAATCAGAATATTCACGGCAAAGCTAAAAAACTAAAACGAAAAGGGGACACCACCACCCTTCGAAGCGGCACCTATACCAGCTGCCCCCCCGGTAACTGGCCAATATGGCAATTGCGTACCCAAAGGTTAAAACTGAATGCCACCACAGGCTGG
>JAHRVS010000187.1 GCA_019090565.1 Gammaproteobacteria bacterium | reverse complement strand
GCGGGTGAAAAATCAGCTGTACCGTGGTGCCGTCGGGATCAAAACAGTAGAAACTTCTCGCGCCATCGCGATGGGTGCGCGGGGGCTTTGCGATACGCACCTTTTTCTCAGTCAAAAATGCATACCACAGGTCTACGTCGTCTACATGGTCGATAATAAAGCCAATGTGATCAAGCCGCTGATGAGGCCCTTGTACCGGCATAGTGGCCCGGTGTAGGGCAAGGTTATCGCAGCCGCCGCAAAGGTAAACATTGTTGGCGTCGGGCCGCCACTCAACGGCCATCCCTAGCAATTGCGTGTAGAAGGCTTCGCAGGCCTCTAGCTCTTTTACGAACAGTGCCACATGGCGCATGCCGCTTAGCTTGGGTGGTTTAGCCTCTGTGCTCATAACGCTTCGATCGCCTCATAGGAGTGACTGATTTCAACCCCGCCCTTGCTGAGCATGATGGATGCCGAGCAATATTTTTCTGCAGAGAGCGATACGGCTCTTGCTACTTGTTTTTCTTTTAGGCTTCGACCGGTCACGATAAACTTTAAATGAATTTTCGTAAAAACAGAAGGCACGTCATCTGAGCGCTCTGCTTCGATCTCTGCGACGCAATCAGTGACGTCTTGGCGTGATTTCTTTAGAATATGTACCACGTCAAAAGAGGCGCACCCTCCCATGCCGATGAGCAAGGTTTCCATCGGGCGGGCGCCAACATTTCGACCACCGTGATCTTCGGGGCCATCCATGACAATAGAGTGTCCGCTGCCTGATTCACCCATAAAAACAACGTCTTCGACCCATTTTATTCGTGCTTTCATTGTTACGCTCAACTGTACTTGATAGGGGTTGTCAATAACGTTTGAGTATACCTTGAATTACACTGTTACTGTGCATGTGATTTATTGTACTGTTGTTGTTCTTTTCCTCTTTGTCGCGGCCTGTGCTGGCGCTTATTATCTATGCTTAGAGTCTGATTGGGGAAAAGCTGGTTTATTGATATGCCTGATTTAGGCCAGCGGATTCCATATCTAGCACGCCTGATCTTGCTTTGGGTTCTATTTTTATTTGAGTTTTGGCGTGCGTCACTGAAATTGTTGCAGTGCGCTGATAGCATTGACCCGCTTCAGATGGCGGCAGCATGTTGGAAGTGGTGCTTTCGAAGTCGTTGACGACTGTGCCAACTTTAAACCTTTGAGGAGTCAGTAGAAAAATGGAAGTACAGAATAAGATGCAGGACGTCGAGAGTTTTCTTTCTCATTGTCATCGCCGTAAATATGCGGCAAAAACAACGGTGGTACATGCTGGCGAGCCATCCGATGCACTGTATTACTTGGTCAAAGGCTCTGTGACGGTATTGATTGAAGATGAAGATGGCCGAGAAATGGTGGTGGCTTATCTTAATGCGGGTGACTTCTTCGGAGAGATGGGGCTTTTTGATGCGGAGGAAGTGCGCTCAGCCTGGATCAAGGCAAAATCCGAGTGCGAAGTGGCTGAAATTAGCTACGCCGCACTACATGAATTGGTCAAAGCGGACCCCAGTATTCTTTTTGCCTTGAGCGCTCAAATGGCTCATCGACTGCGCGCGACCACCAAGAAGGTGGGCGACCTCGCTTTTGTTGATGTGACGGGGCGAGTGGCCCATGCGTTGTTAGACTTAGCCCGCCAGCCTGATGCCATGACCCATCCTGATGGCATGCAAATCAAGGTTACGCGCCAGGAAATCGGCCGCATTGTGGGTTGTTCTCGCGAGATGGTGGGCAGGGTGCTTAAAAACCTCGAAGCGCAGGGTTATGTCACGGCTAAAGGTAAAACCATGGTGGTATACGGTACGCGGTAGTGCCGTGCCTTTTACCGCTAATAAAATAATTCTTTTAATTTCTCTCCCGGGTCTTTGGCGCGCATAAAGGCTTCTCCCACCAGAAAACTATTGACCCCGTGTGCTCGCATTGCTTTCACATCGTCTTGTTTGTGAATACCGCTTTCGGTCACTACGATGCGGTCATCAGGAATATCTTTTAGCAGCTCATACGTGGTTTCGAGTCGGGTTTCAAAACTGTGCAGGTTTCGGTTATTGATGCCGATTAATTTTAAATCCAACGCCAATGCGCGCATTAGCTCTTCTCGGTCATGCACTTCAATGAGCACATCCATATCCCAACTTGCTGCCAGTTTTGCCAGCTCCTGCAGTTTTTCTTGTTTAAGAACGGATGCAATGAGCAACACGCAATCCGCGCCAATGGCCCGTGCCTCGACGATTTGATAGGGATCAATGATAAAATCTTTACGAATAACCGGTAATGCGCAGGCTTGCCGAGCGGCGATAAGGTAATCCTCGTGACCCTGAAAAAAATCCTGATCAGTCAGCACCGATAAGCAACATGCGCCGCCCTGTTCATAGCTTTGCGCAATGGCCGCAGGCTCAAAAGGGTCGCGTAAGAGCCCTTTACTGGGCGAGGCTTTTTTTGCTTCAGCAATGACAGCAGCCTGTTTGTTGGCCAATTTTTTTGCGATGGCATCGATAAAACCACGAGCGGGATCCGCTTTTTTGGCCTGAGCCTCTAGTGCAGACAAAGGGTTGTGCTGAGAGCGTTCAGCCACTTCTTGGACTTTTCTATCGATGATTTTTTGCAATATGGTAGGGGTGCCAGACATGGTGTTTTCCGATATTAAAATTAGCAGCAGTGTTGAGTAAAACTGATGAACTCTTCAAACTTGGCACTGGCAGCGCCAGAACCCATTGCATCTTCCGCCAGCACGACGCCTTCTTTGAGCGAGCCAGCTAAGCCACTGGCATAAATAGCTGCGCCGGCATTGAGGGCCACAATGTCACTGGCACCTTCGCCTTTGCCGCTGATGGCCAGCTTAAGCATGGCAACGGCATCATCTACATTCGTAACACGCAGGGGCTCTAGGGGGCTTTTCGACAGGCCATAATCTTCGGGTTGAATAACGTATTCGCTGATTTGTCCGTCTTTGAGTTCAGCAACATTGGTTTTATCTGCGATGGATATTTCATCCATGCCATCCGCTGAGTGTACAACGAGCACATGATTACTCCCAAGGGATTGAAGTACGGCTGCGATGGTGGGCACCAACTGCCTATCAAACACACCAATGACTTGGTTGGGCGCGCCAGCGGGGTTGGTAAGGGGGCCGAGAACATTAAAAATGGTCCGCAAGCCCAGTTCTTTGCGAGGGCCGATAGCGTGTTTCATGGCACCATGGTGTTTCACCGCAAACATAAAACCCACGCCCACTTCGGTGATGGCGCGGCCTACCAGCTCAGGCGCAATATCAAGGTTGGCACCGGCGGCTTCTAGTACGTCGGCGCTGCCGCAGCTGCTAGTGATGGAGCGGTTGCCGTGTTTGGCAACGTGGGCCCCTGCCGCTGCAGTAACGAAAGAGACCGCGGTAGAAATGTTGAAGGTGTTGGCACCATCGCCGCCGGTTCCACAGGTGTCTACGAGGTAATCACAGTCTACCTTAACGGGCGTGGCTAACTCGCGCATGACCCTGGCTGCACCGGTGATTTCGGCCACGCTTTCACCCTTGATGCGTAAGGCGACGAGAAAGCCGCCAATTTGGGCCGGTGTGGCCTTGCCCGTCATGATTTGGGTCATCACCTGCTGCATGTCACTTTCAGCGAGGTCTTTTTGTAGTAGGAGCTGGGGGAGTGCCGTGGTTATATCCATAGTTGCTTTGCTCATTGCTCTAAAAAGTTACGCAGTAAGTGGTGACCATGCTCTGACAGTATCGACTCAGGGTGAAACTGCACGCCTTCAACGGCGAGGGATTTATGTCGAATCCCCATGATTTCATCCACACTGCCATCGGCGTTTTCTGTCCACGCGGTGATCTCGAGGCACTCAGGAAGGTTTTCCCTTTTAACCACCAGTGAATGGTAGCGAGTAGCTTCAAAAATTTTGGGGATATCCTTGAAAACACCAAGGTTGCTGTGATGCATGGTGGAAATTTTCCCGTGCATCACCTGGCCCGCTCTGACGATTTTTCCTTCAAATACTTGAGCAATACTTTGGTGGCCAAGGCATATGCCGAGAATAGGGATTTTTCCGGCGAATTCTTCGATCGCCGCCATGGAAATGCCTGCTTCATTGGGGGTGCAGGGGCCGGGGGATATCACCAAGTGGTCGGGATTTTTTTTTGCGATATCTTGC
>JAHRVS010000186.1 GCA_019090565.1 Gammaproteobacteria bacterium | reverse complement strand
CGGTTTGGTTGCTTGTCCCATTGCTTGAATGCACTGTAGGTGCTGTTATCCACCAACTTCAACTGTATGCTTCGATCATCAAGCACTCGATTGGCGCTATTAAGCGCATCGAGCCGTAATTTGTTGTAGCGTTGTTCCAACTCTTCACGCATACCAAGGCGTAAACCCGTCATCCGTATTCCCCTTTGATGAAAAAGCACTGATTGTACCTGCTCCACGTTAGAGGAGGTATGACTGCCGACTCAAAGTTAGGTGAATTTGGGGATTTTGGCGCGAGGCTTCACATGTGCCACTTTCTCTTCGCTCAACAAACAGACCACAGGTGAGGTAATTTGATACAGCGATAAAACTTCTTGACATGATACCAAAAGGTATTATTATAAATGGAACCTTTCGGTATCATATTGGAGATATAACATGACAGTCACTTGGAAATTTACGTGGGCTTTTCTACTATCAGTAACGTTTATACCTACAACATCGTTTGCGGAAGGGGGCAAAATTGAAAGCATTTCTCCTGAGAAATTAGCATATGACGTAACACCTGAAGGCGTTGCTTTTGCGCCGCTGATGGGTAAAAGATTTACTGAAGCTTATATGGCGATGGTTCGTTTACCCGCTGGGCTAGAAAGTCCCGTTCATACCAAGTCAGCTAATATGTTTGGTGTTGTGATCTCTGGAGAAATGACACATAGCCCTCCAGGCACACCAACGGATGCAGAGATTATTCTTCCTGCGGGGTCGTTTTACAAAATCCCTCAAGATTTACCCCATGTTAGCAAGTGTGTATCGACTGTTGAATGTGTAACATTTCTTTATCAGGATGGAAAATTTGATTTTCGTCCTGTTAAAAATTAGAGCGGAGATTCGAGATATGCAAGAAGTCTTTAGAGCCTTAGCGGATGATAAGCGACGCGATATTCTTATGCTTTTAAGTGATCAAGATATGACGATTGGGGATGTGGTTGATAAGTTTGATATCACCCGTGCTGCGGTCAAGAAGCACTTGAAAATTTTAGAAGAAGGTAAATTAATCTCGGTACATGTCCGAGGACGCGAGCGTATCAACAGGCTAGAACCAATGGCCTTTCAGGCGGCGACTGAATGGTTAAGTTTTTTCAGTCAATATTGGGATACACATTTAAACAAACTTAGTACTGCTATTGAAAATGAACAAGGAGAAAATAATGACAAGCACAACAATTAAGAAAACTGTATTTTTTGCCGCTTCCCGTGAGGTTGTATGGTCATTTCTTACTGAAAAAGACAAACTGGCACAATGGTTTCATGCGCCGGAGAGAGATCTCGAAGAAGGACAAGAATATACCTTAGCTCGCAAAAATGAACAGGGTGTATTTATTCCTCAAATCTGGGGGAAAGTTCTGACAATGGACGCTCCAAACAAACTTGTTTATACATTCATTATTGATCCATTTGGCGATGCTGAAACGACTGTGACGTGGATGCTCGAAGATGCGGCTTCTGGCACGCGCCTTACGCTGATACATGAAGGTATTGCTGAGGCTACAGGACCGATGGCAATGTCATTACTTACCGCTTTGGATAACGGTTGGGACAAACATTTTGATGATTTACGAAAAGCGACCCAGTAAACCAACAGCTAATTTGCATTTATAGGGATATTGGTTTTACAATCACTCGTCGGAGAGGTTTTCGGCACAGGCTCGTAAAGCTGCGAATTTTGTGCGAATGAACGCGCATAAGTCGTTGATTGGGTTGATAAGTTCGGTTCCGCCCGCTGGTACCATATTTTCAAGCACCCTTCTCGTTACACCCCCTGATACAGCTCAACTATTTTCCGCTTATACGCCTCCCTGTATTGGGAGCCCCGCAAGCTATCGCTAACTGATGAAGCCTGACCGTTAGCTACACGAGAACCTGCTGAGCTTCGCTCTTCAGCCGCAGCCTACAAAGTAGGCGCACAACACGGCTGAAAAAAAGTGTAATAGGCTTGCCCCTTAATTTAATTAATTTTAAGAAGCTCCACATCAAAAATCAGCACTGAACCAGGCGGAATGGCACCGGCTTTACGGTTCCCATAACCTAAGCTGCTGGGAATAAACAAACGCACTTTATCACCCACCGTCATTAGTTGCAGACCTTCTGTCCAGCCTTTGATCACTTGATTTAGCCCAAAGGAAATAGGCTCTCCGCGATCGACAGAGCTGTCAAATATAGAACCACTAATCAATGTGCCATGATAATGCACCTTCACCCTGTCGCTTGCAGTGGGGTGCACCGTGCCTGCACCTTTGCTCAGAACAAGGTATTGCAAACCCGACGAGGTGGTTTTTACGCCTTCGGCGTTGGCGTTTGTGTCTAAAAATGCCTGACCAATTTCTATATTTCCGCGGGCTGCTTTTTTTGCATTAGACATGTTCCAAAACACGACTGTCCCAATGATTATAATGATAATTCCTAATACAATTTTCAATGTAACATTCTCCTAAATTGATATTGATAAAACACTTCTATTCAGCGCGGCCCGTATCAACGCACCCCGTAACTGCTCAGATTACGAGCAGGTTTACGCAGAACCGTTACGATGAAATAAGCGGGTGCCGCACACTTATAAACGTACCGCCATGGACTGGGGCTATTGAAACATATTTTCTTTCAGGTGTTTGATATCGTCCCGCAAATTCGCAGCCTCTTCAAACTCCAAGTTTTTCGCATGGGTGATCATTTTGTTTTCAAGTGCCTTTAAATGCTTCGCGAACTGCTTGGGAGACATGCCTTCAACATCCTTGCCGTAGTTTTTTTGAGGTTCGGCAATTTTTCTGCCTCGCTCAGCCGCAGAACTGTAGGCGCCTTCAAGTATATCCCCCACTTCTTTATCCAGCCCCTTCGGGGTAATGCCATGTTGGATATTAAACTCATGCTGCACTTGCCTGCGCCGTTTGGTTTCATCAATGGCTTTTTGCATCGACTTGGTAATGCGCTCACCATACAGAATGGCTTTGCCGTTAATATTACGCGCAGCACGACCGATGGTTTGAATCATTGAACGCTCTGAACGTAAGAAACCTTCTTTATCAGCATCGAAAATTGCCACGAGAGAAACTTCAGGCATATCCAGCCCTTCTCGTAGCAAGTTAATTCCCACCAACACATCAAACTCGCCCAAACGAAGGTCTCGAATGATTTCTACTCGCTCAACGGTGTCTATATCTGAATGCAGATAGCGCACACGCACCTGATGTTCACAAAGGTAATCAGTTAAATCTTCCGCCATACGTTTAGTGAGCACAGTAATCAACACCCGCTCATCATTTCGGACTCGCCGGTGAATTTCTGATAAACAATCATCCACTTGGGTGGTTGCGGGGCGCACTTCAATTTCCGGATCCAGCAAACCAGTGGGACGCACGACTTGCTGGACGACCTGGCCAGCATGATCTGCCTCATAAACAGAGGGAGTTGCCGACACAAATATCATCTGTGGTGCGTTGCGCTCCCATTCATCAAAGCGCATAGGGCGATTATCCAAGGCAGAAGGCAAACGAAAGCCGTACTGCACCAACGTTTCTTTTCGTGAACGATCCCCTTTGTACATGGCCCCTAATTGCGGCAAGGTCACATGGGATTCATCCACCACTAATAAGGCGTTATCAGGCAGGTAGTCGTAAAGTGTCGGAGGCGCATCACCTGGATTGCGCCCAGACAAGTAGCGCGAGTAGTTTTCAATGCCGTTGCAATAACCCAACTGCACGATCATTTCTATATCGTAGCGGGTTCGCTGCTCAAGGCGCTGCGCCTCTACCAGTTTGTTGTTTTCCCGTAAGTGCTGAAGGTGCTCTTTTAGTTCGGCCTGAATATGTTCGGTGGCCTCAAGCAACTTGTCTTTCGGTGTCACGTAGTGGCTTTTAGGGAAGACCGTAATGCGCGGTACACGCCGAATAATTTCCCCTGTAAGCGGATCAAAGAAACTCAGCTGTTCAATTTCATCATCAAATAATTCAATCCGCACTGCTAAGCGCTCTGATTCAGCAGGAAACACATCGATGACATCACCCCTGACCCGGTAGGTTGCACGAAGAAAGTCGATATCATTGCGGGTATATTGCAATTCGGCCAAACGGCGCAAAATTTGACGCTGGTCTACTTTATCACCGCGGTCGAGGTACATCACCATTTTCAAGTACGATTCAGGGTCACCTAGGCCATAAATAGCAGAGACCGTAGCAACGATAATACAGTCATCACGCTCCAGTAAGGCTTTCGTCGCCGAGAGGCGCATCTGCTCTATGTGCTGATTGACCGCGGCATCCTTTTCTATAAAGGTGTCCGACGAGGGCACGTAGGCTTCTGGTTGGTAATAATCGTAATACGAAACGAAATATTCCACGGCGTTGTGGGGGAAAAAAGACCGGAATTCACCGTATAACTGCGCGGCAAGGGTTTTGTTGTGCGCCAGCACCAGCGTCGGACGCTGCAGCCGCTCAATGACATGCGCGACAGTAAAGGTTTTCCCTGAACCGGTAACGCCCAGCAAGGTTTGGTGGGCCAAACCCGACTCGATACCCTCGACCAACGCTTCAATCGCTTCGGGTTGATCCCCTGCGGGCTCGAACTTTGACTCTACAACAAATTTTGTCACATTAATGCCTTTAGCTATGCCTCAGAAATACCCGCAATCTATGTATAGGGCATGCCTCTTCTCTTCAATTATTACATTTTTTTTGCTGGGGCATTTAAGCCAATGTGTATCTCAAGTATCATTGCTGTATAAAAGTCGTATAATCTCATTTTACGTTAAAAGACAGGTTTCAGCGGTCACTTGCTTCAATAATCGCCTTTTTTCTCATTTTCACCTTGCTTTGGAACCGATAGCATTCCTTTTGCTAAGATCTAATAAACAGTCACTTTTCATTCGTCACATATTATGCCTGCGGGCGACTCAATATTTCAGAGGTTTCCATTGGATATCCAGCTTTCCAACCGCTCTAACAACATCAAGCCATCCCCCACTTTAGCGGTTACTAACCGCGCTGCCG
>JAHRVS010000185.1 GCA_019090565.1 Gammaproteobacteria bacterium | reverse complement strand
GTGTTTTGATATGTTGTGTTTATCGCACAGCTTTGGTGCAGGAAAAAGGATAACGAAAGAGATATGATTATGTAGCTCAGGTAAATTCGAGCATTAGAGCTGGGATTAGGTTTTATCGTCTTAGCAGGTCACACGCGAACTTGAATGGAATTCTCTTTAGTCTGGTGATTATAGTCGGCAATGAAGATTACCAATGGAAGTTTAATGGATAACAAGAGCTTTATTCATATAAATTAGATATTCGGTGTAATACGGCTCTTTACTACATTTCATTTCAAAATTATCTGTATCCATAAATTTTTCGTTAACACTTGAAGGATACCTACTGGCGTACCTGTTTTGCGCGAAGCGCCTTTTTCCCTGGCGCAGCCAAAGGCGTTTGTGTAGTTTTTTTGGGGAGTGCGCTGAAGTTGGGCTGCTTAAGGTGTTATATAAGAGTTATATTAAGTTAAAAAGATGTGTTAAGAAATTCGTTTGTGCTCTATCTCTTTGATTTAAGCCGGTTTAATCGTGCGTTTTATTTATCTGGTGTGTAAAACCACGAATAGCGGTGTGTAATACCACGGAGAAAGGTGGGTGAAACCACGGTTTTAGGTGTGTAATACCACGGAGTGGGTTTGTGACTTATCCACATGTGCTAAAACCTTTCTGGTGTGTAAAACCACGAAGTCGGCTCGCTCCTGGTGGGTAAAAACACGAACCTTGACAGGGTGGGTGTAATCTCCAATAATTAGGTTGGTGGGTAAAAACACGAATATAGCTGCTTTTATGAGCTTTATATGGGCCAAAGAGCTTGAGTTTATCTCATCTATCACCGATCAGGGTGGGTAATACCACGGAATAAGGGTGTTTATGTTCGTTCTCGGTGGGTAAAACCACGGAGATATAGATCATTATCCTGTTCTGGTGTGTGTAACCACGAAATACTGAGGCAGCAGCAGGCCTGTACGGCAAGCTTTCGAGAGTGAGTGGGTAAAACCACGAAGTTAGGTATTAGCGGATAATAATGGGTGGGTAAAACCACGAAGAAAGGAATCACTTGTAAACACTTGAGCGATGCTATGTCTGAAGAAACTGATATACCAAATAACTACCTAATACCTGAAAAGCACCCTCAGTATGATCTATTCATTTGTGATGTCGCTGATGCCGTTATTAAAGATTTGATGCCTCAGATGGAGCACCCCTTCTATTCGTTGTCAAAGAAGCCTGATACGTCAATTCGCCGGTATGAGCATGGTGATAACTGGATAGAAATCGTGCCTAATGTAAAAGGGGCCGCAACCATCTATGACAAAGACATTTTAATCTATGCGGTTTCTCAGCTTATGGCCAAGCTTAATAGGGGAGAAGAAGTCTCAAAGAGGGTTAGAATTAATAGCCACGAATTATTAATGTTTACGAATAGGGGAACCTCCGGTCGCGATTATATGGCCTTACAGGATTCACTTGATAGGCTTGATGGGACACGCATACGTACCAATATTCAAACAGGGGATGAAACGGAATGGGAGGCGTTCGGATTAATTGAAGGTGCGTCAACCAGAAGAAAAAATGGTATAGATGGCCGTTTACTTTGGTGTGAACTAACACTCTCTGATTGGGTATTTGACGCTATACGTAATAAAACGGTACTGACTTTAAATAGGGATTACTTCAGGCTGCGTAAACCCATTGAGCGGCGTATTTATGAAATTGGTCGTAAACACTGTGGGCAGCAAAAAAAGTGGTCTGTTAGCTTAGCGATTCTTCACCATAAGAGTGGCTCGAAATCATCTCTTAAAGAGTTTCGACGGGCCGTTAAAAATATTGTTGAACATAACCACCTTCCTGACTATACCCTTACTTTAGATCAGGAAAGCGATGCCGTTACTTATAAGAACCGTACGCAATGGTGGGATAAAAGGCTTTCTGAAGTTGAAAATGCTCCGGCAATTACTGACCCAGAGACTTATAATACTGCTCGCACGTTTGCACCTAAAGGGGTTGATATTTATCAACTTGAACAAGACTGGCTAACACATTGGCTGGATACGGGGTGTAAACATATTGCACACCCAGACCGGGCTTTTATTGGTTTTGTGAAAGGAAGATTTTCCAAAGCCTAATTTAATTTTTATCTCCATCCTCTTCTGTGCGCTTAAATGCATTGTCCAAGGTTAACCCGATATAATTCTCGGCATGGCTAGCTCTACGTTTTAGAGCAGGGCTACACTGCTGCATCGCTTCCTTTACCTGCTCGCGGCTATACCCCAAAGCAATCATCTTGTTAACAATCATCCAGTCTGCGCGGGAAGCGTCCAAAGCAGCACCGTAACGGCCTTCTAGGCTCAATAGCTCACTGTTGTAGAGAGAAATAATATCTCGTAGCTCATGGAGGCCTACTGTCGGTCGGTATTTGGGTTTTTGGTCCTTTTTCTTACGATTTTCAACTATGCTTTGCGCCTTAAGTAGCATTTCCGGCCCTTTCGGGCAGATCTTTCCCCAGCTTGATCGAAGTAGAACAAAGGGGCGTTTCCCTGTGTCATCGATGTAGTCAGGTTTTTGATTGGTAAAACCTGCTAGTCGCCCATAGTGACGCCAGTCAGCGCTATCTTTATCTCCCCCGTATTTCACCGCGATGTTTTTACACAGCAACGTTGACACGTTTTCGTCAATAGCGCCTTCAGAGACACGCAACCAACCATGAAAGTTCGTAGGGCTAGATTCAATGAGTAGGGCAGGGCGCAGGCCGTCGCTAATGAGACAATCAATTTTACGTTGACTTAAATCATCAAAAAAAATTAGCCCCTGGCTACCCTGAGGCCGGATATAAATGTCATGACCATCAAGATTCATACGCTTTAACCACGGTATTGCAGCCAAAACTTCTTGGCTATTCCAGCTTCGCGGTAACATCTTGTCTTCACGGCGGGAATAAAGCCCAACTTCAAAAATACCAAGGTTAAAGGCTTTAAGTTGTTTAGATACGGCTAAGAACGTTTTATCCATCAGAAGATGTTTCGTGTCTATTTAAAAAATGTCGTGGAGGACTTCGGGAAGCTGGCGGATTCAAGTCTGAAGTGTATAACAATTTAGGCTCTTAAAAGAACCATATGTTCAGCCGTTAGTTTGGCTGGAATTTCGTAATCAGGTGTTTTTCTCAGCCAGTAATTTAACTGGACAATTACAGCTAAAACTTCCTCCTTCGCCTCTTTATGTGGCCACGCCCTGCGTGTTTACTGCTCCTCGGCTGGTAAGCTTTACCTTTCTTTCTTCTCAGTAAAGAAGAGGCCATTGATATTTTCGAGCACCAGAAAGCGGTTATTGAACAATAACTAGGATGGAGAATGTGATGAAGCTGGCATAAGTGACGTCGATAGGAAATTTGTTAGGAGGAATTTTTTAAATACGTTTTCAATTGAGCAAAATTGAAAATGTATTAGTTTTTAGGGCCTCAAGCCCAACGTAATATTCCTAATAATTTCAGATCTCCGACTTTTTTCTAAAAGCCGGCCGCCGCCAACACATATTTCTAAGTTCGAATAAATTCCTTCATTGCACATTGGCATATTTGCATATATGCTCCCCCGCCTCAAACAACACAAAAACTAACCAGAGGCTTTTCAAATGAAAGCAGTGCCCGTATTACGTTCGTTAATGGCAATTTTGATTATGCTTGGAAGTTTATCCAGTGCGATGTACAGCACACCGGCTTATGCGGGTTTTGATAAGCCGGATGTGGTGGATAGCAAGCAGACCACGGAAGTGGGCAAGTTGGTGAAGAATGCCATTAAATTCGTCTTGTATGTGGCGATGGCCCTCGGGGTCTTAGGCGCTGCAATTAGCCTAGCAATGATGACCCCCTTTATTGGCGAGCCTGAAAAGGGCAAAAAATCCCTAAAGGCGGCTTTGGGTGTCGTGGTAGGTGCCGGGGCATTTGAGATATTTATGAGCTGGTTACTCGGTCTGTTCTTTTGATCCCATCGTTTGAGAAACGAATTCCCCCTGGCTATTTATTTGGTATCCCACAACCCGCTGTTCTTCCCTTAGGGGGGGCGTTATTGCTCCTACTGGGGGTATTTGTGACAGATGGGCTGCAAGCCAAATTCACATTGGGACTTGCATTTTGTTACGTGTTTTATGCGGTCTATAGCGTTTATAAGCAATATTCGACGTGGTTAATCAGAGGCAGTATGGCGAAGGGCAAGACGCTATCGAGTTTGGCGACCTTTGGTGCAAAGAACAAAGAAATTTACGCGGATGCCTTTGGCTGGAAAACGGCGATCACTTTGGCTCAACAGGACGGCCAATTACCGGCTGATTGTTTACTCCATCACGACGGTACGGTGTCCATAGCCTTTTCGTGGGAAGGTATCCATAATCGTTTTTTTAATGACGCGGACTTTTTACGTGAGCACCAGCGCCGCGTCACCTTGTTAAAGCAGTTAGCGGAAAAACAAGGCCTATGCATAGAGAACCACTTATTACGAGAACCCGATAGCCGCCTAGTGGATGCGTACGAGGCAGAAGGGCGTCGGATGTTTAAGGGGGAAGAACCTCCGAAAGTCATCGCTGAGATACGAAGTGGTCTTGCCCAATTAGGCCGTCACTATGGCCGAAGTAATCGAGTCGTCACTGTTTTGTCTCTCGGGGTAAAGCCCCCAAAAGGGCTATTGTCTTGGTTCACGCCCCAAATCGCTCGTCGGCAGAAAAGCCAGGCCGGTGAGGGCGCTGAACTCCTCAAAGTATTCAAACAAATAAAAAGCGACTTCAAGGGTGCCAGTTTATTAGACCGAGAAGCCTACCAACACTTTATTCAAAAAGTAGATAAGCCCTTTACCTTAGCCCATAGCGTGGACTGGCGGTTCGCCCTCAATGAACAGTTAGTAATAAAAAAACCACAATGGGATGAGAGCGAGGAATGCTTGGTCAAAGACGGCATGTTCTACAAGGTTTGTTTGTTACAGGGATACCCCACGCTGCACTTTGATTGGGTGTTTCAGTTATGCGAAGCCGGTATTGATTTACACATTAGCCAGATCATACAAGCCAAGGATACCCAAAAAGCACTGGATGCTAACAAACGACAGCTCGATACAGAGCAGGGGGCATCCAACGAGAAAAAAAGTCTGGATATCCTTTCGGCTCGGCTCAAAGACATGGCCAGCTTCCGTAAATATGTGGCTGATAATGGCCTAAGTCTATTTGATAACGCTTACATCGTGACATTTTGTTGCCGCAACAAGGGGCAGTTAAACGGTGCCTTCAATGCCTTGGAAAAAAGCGTTAATAAAGACGGGTTTTTACGCTCGGAGAAAGACCTTCAGCTGGAGATGTCCCGCATCCGCTTGCCGGGTATGGGGCGAAACTCGCTGTTTTTACGCGAAGACCATAGCGACACTGTTGCAGCCATGATGCCCTTTACCACCTATCCCACCGGTAGAGCTCAACCGGAAATGCTGCGCATTGCTGCAACGGGCAACCTGGTGGGCTTTAGCCCCTCTATCGTGGAAGTCCCTCATGAGATGGTGGTTGCTGAAACCAACGGCGGAAAAGACACCCAGTTTGGCATGAAGATAGCGGAAACCTATCCGCTTATTCGTTATGACATCGTGGAGCTGGGCAACAGCTATCAAAGCCTGGTGGAAGCCATTGGTGGGCGTTATTGTCGCGCCAGAGAGCAGGTAATCAACCCGCTAATGAGCTATGAGGACTTTCATGCCTCGATCCATATTGCTGGGTCTATCCAACAGCAAACGAACACCACTATAGAGGCCCAAGCCTTGGGCGCACAGAGCACTGTCCTCAATCCAATTTTCAAAGGTATGAAAGGGCAGGGCTTCAGTAGTGCGGAACAAGTGGCGTTGGGCTACGCCTTACACGAACTTTACGCAAAGCCCGCACCCAACATGGATGCACCCACCTTGCCCCTGCTGTTATCGGTATTGGGTGAACTGAGTCTTGATAATAACAATGTGGATCAGGCGCGTAATGAACTGGCAGAAGAACTGTACCTCTTTATGGAGAAACCCAGTGGCCAGGCATTTAAAGAGCAAGGCCAATTTATTATTTCCCCAGTTGCCAATGCCATCGATTTTGACAAGTTTGAAGGGGAGTTGGCTGATTTCTTCTTGTCATTTATGTGTGTACGTTTAGCCAACAATGCCTTTGCACGGGGCAAGCGCAGTCAAATTGTACTGAATGAATACAAGATGCTGCTGGAAAAATCTCCCGAGGCCATTCGCTGGATTTCCTTATCCATTGATCGAATGGGGCGCAAGGACTGGGTGGGCTTAACCCGCATCAGCCAGGGTTACAGGGAAATAGAGAGTGTGGATTCAGAAGCAAATAGCTCTATTGTGAATCGTACTGTGTTAAGCCGTGCAGACCAGCATGATGTCATTGGACAGGCCTTGGCAATGCCAGGATCAAGCATCGCCTACTGGAAACAATTTAAAGCACCGAAGAATTTTCCCGGCATGAATTATCGCGAAGCGATGGTGTGTGAATCGGAAACGTGGCACCAGCTCTATCTACGCTTTCCTGAAATTGGCTTAAAGCTCATGAATACCAACCCCGAACACAAAGCGATACGGGAAACAGCCTATTTGCAGTCCAGCGATGCCTATGAACGCATTCGTATTCTGGATGCACTCATGGCAGAAAATAAACAACAAATAAAAATGGAAAAGGAGAAATACGATGCTGCACCGGCTCTTATTTAGCCTTCTTTGTTTAAGCCTGCTCGCTACACCCATCTACGCGGTAGACGACCCCGTTACCATCAAGCTATTGAGTGAGCAAATCATCGTTGCCAAGCAGACCTTGTCTGACCTCAAAGAGCAATTGGAAGAAATGAAAGTGGTGAGTGATGGCGTACTGGAAGTGCGCGACACCATTGATGATGTGTACGGGGAGTATGAAACGCTTAAAAGCCTAAACATCAAGAGCGAGCTGAACTATCTCGAAGACCAGTATTTAGGCCTTACGCGATTAAATCAGCTCGGTGAAGCCAGTTCTCTAAAAGAAAAGTATGCCTTGCTTCACGATGAAGTGGATTTACGTTTTAAGAGAGCCGGCGGTAATGAAGATGCTCCCCTAAACCCCTTTAAAGTACACGCCCACGAAACACTCATAGACCTTAACTGGGTCGATGAAGAAATTGCTCATTATAAAGAAAGTACCAAAGCACTCTCTGAATCGCGTTTAAGTGATAAAGACCTGCAAAAATTTATCGCTCAATCACAGGCAATAACCGCTCGCTTATTACTGGAACAAAAAAAACAGGCACTTGAGGCGAAACGTGCCCAGCAAACCGCACGAGAAGGTGAGCTGTTGTGGGACAAAGATTTTATCGGCTACCTCGAAGACCCCCGTGGGGAAAGTAGCGCTATCGCCGACAATCCCTTTAGCCGTTTTATTGTCAGGGCAATGGATCCCCAATTTATTTATAAAAGCATGGCGCTACTGTCTGGAATTCCAAGCCTGTTTTTATGGTTGGTCGTATTATTTGGTGCCGTACGCTTATACCAAGAGGCAAGCGGTGCCATAACCGGCAAAGCCGCCATTGGCAAAGCCCTCCAGTCCATGGGTGCAATGGTCACCGGGTACATGGTGTATTTTAGCAGCGGATTTTTAATCTTTAGTGTGATTTTTGCCTATTTCACGCTGTTTGAACAAATCGGATCAGTGGAATACATTCAGGGTAATTTGCTGGAACTCCGAACCACCCTGGATACCGGCAGCAAGGGGAATGACTGGGTACACAACGCCCTAGAAACCGTTATAGACACACCCAACGTTATCAACTTCGCGTGGACATGGGTTGTGTATCAAGCTGTCTCTCTGGTCTACGTGTCCTCTTTACAGTTTATCGGCTTATTGTTCGCCCTCGGCGTGGCATTTTTATGGGCCTTTGGTTTTATAGCCATACCGACCGCCGCGCTCAAAGACAAATTTAACCTCGTGGGTGTGTGGGCTATTTCAGTTTTTGGTTTATTCATGTGGGGGCTGATAGACATTATTTTAATGGCTCTGCTGGCTGGTCTCAGTTACTACTCATCTCTCTATCTGGTAGAAAACCATACACACTTTGGCGCCGGTTTTACCGGCGTCACTATCTGGCACCTCTACGTCATTATCATGATGGTATTGGTCGTCGTACTGAAACTACTGGCCATTTGGCTGGCCTTTCAGGTGACCTCCAATCAAAGCATGGTGGGATCCTTTGCCGGTGCCGCTACCGCTGTCACCATGATGATGGCGAACAAAACAATCCCAAGTACAGGCCGCCCATTTAGCCCCGGCGATGAAACAAAAAATGGCTTGTTCGGCAGTTCTACACCGGAAGCCAGCGGTGACAGAAAAAGAGACAGCATCGCGCGTTTCACTGAAACAATCGGCAGCGCAATGGACGCCAATATCAGCGATGTAGGTCGTGCTAGTGCAAGAGGCATTGGTGGGCTTGCCAGCCAAATCAGTGATTTTTTTGTGGCGCCGGGAAGTAGTGCTGCTTTAACGCCTGAAACCGGCATGGCTTCCAGCACAAACCCCTCTGCTGTCAGTGAAACCAGCGCGGCAATAAACCCCGCTTCGGCAGAAGTGCTGCAAAGCAGTGATGCTTTGAAACCGTCCATCATCGAGCCCACTCCAGCAGGTGAAGACACGCCCTCGGCTTATGACGAATATACCCCATTAAATAACGGCAATAAGGGGCCGACTCCCCATGTCTGATATTTCAGAAACACGGCGCACCCAGCCCATCAGCCTAACGCAACGGGAAAACTGGAAGGAGCGCCTGTGGTTTGCCGTTATCGTATTTTTACTTCTTGGTTTAATCACCGCCATCAGTGTTGCTGTGTCATATCAGCAACAAGTGGAAAACCCCAGTATTTATCGCTCAGATAATGAAATGATAAACGGTGGGAAGCGTTTCATTGATTACTTTTATTCACTCAACGCCGCAACCGTAGACCGTGATCAGTTTCGAGCCATCAGCATGATGATGAAGCCTGAAGATCGAAAAGAACGGATGCACTACCTCGTCACCACAGATTTTGTACGCAAAGTCCAAGGCTCCGGCATGAGTACCGAAGTGGACTGGTCACAGGCCAAGGCTGAACTCGTAACCCGTCACGAAGGGGGCTTGCGTGACATCAAGTACACCGCGCAATTGTTGCGTAATAACCGCCACATTGGACAACTGGAGATTTTATTGCGCCTCATGCCCGTGGAAAAAACAGACAGCAACACGGATGGCGTGGGTATCTGGGCGTGGAAAGACATTGCAGAAAACCCCTTTGAGGACACACAAAGTGAATAACGTTTGGGTCATATTGGTTTTGTTACTATCGGGGGCTTTGCAGGCGCAAACCGTGGTGCTTGATGAGCTGCCAAAAAGAATGATTTTACCTTGTGAGCGCGAACTCCCGGTCAGCAAGCTTACCCGCGCCATCATCCCCATGATTCCTTGGCGCGGGATCAACCTGGCATTCCCTTTTGAACTCGAAGAGGGAACAACCAACTACACCTTGTCCGGCGGAGATGTTTGGGCCTTTGATAAGGCGATGAAGGGCAGCAACATTGTGACCCTGACCTTTAAAAAGTTTGATCAGAATAAAAACTGGGGAACCGTTCAGGATTTTACAATTTCCACACCCAACTATGTTTTTTCCTTTGCGCTGCATGCCGTCAAAGACCCCTCTGAACACTGCACCAATATTCGCTTAACACTCAGTGATGCAGAAAGAAAACGCCTGTTAAAAGAAAAGAAACAAAGCTACCGAGAAACCCTTGACCAAGAATATGCCGCCCAGTTTGCAGCGCTGGACAACACCGCAGAAGAAAGGGCTTTGTTAATGGTTGGCAGTTTGGCACAAAGAAAGCCCGATCGTACCCGTATTAAAGAAGAGGGCAGCTTGCGCTTATCCAATGGCGATGAACTGGTGGTATATGTAAAAAATAGCAAAACCTACGGCACTTTCAGTACGCTGTCTTTTGATATTGAAAACCACCATGCAGAAAAAGCCCTCTACATCGAATCCTTGTTTATCAAGCAAGAAGGGCGCGCCGAGGCCATCAAAGGGGCCAGTACACTGCCGAAGAAAGTCAAAGCAGGTAAAGAAGCAGAGGTTGTTTTTGTTACCCGTGAAGCTTTGCCAGAAACAGGTCTCACGCTGCAACTCAAAACAAAAGCCGGTCACCTTGAGGTGAAGTGGTAATGAGAAACCTCCTGTTATTCTTACTGCTGCTTACGGCCCTACAGCCCGCTTGGTCAGAAGACCTCTCTTACGATGAATACATGCAACGCATCGGGGCCGGTCAGAGAAAAATCGACCACAGCGAAGACCTGATCAAAAACAAAGAACTCCACCGCTTAATCCTAGAGCGTGATAATCAGGCTAAAACCAAACAGAACCCAAGTACCACCGAAAAATTCTGGCATGAACAACCCAAAGGCAGGGCGGACAATTATCAGGTAGACACAGTCAAAGACAAACAAGCGAATGACGTATCAAGGGGCAATCCTAAAGAAGCAGAGGACGCCGCACTCGCTACGGCAAATGCCCGCTTAAAAGCCTTAGAAGCTGAGCTGGCACGGGTGAAATCAACACCACTTGCCCTAGCTTCCCCCTCAGTACACCCCCCTAAAGCGGCTAAAAGTACTCGCCAAAACGGAGAAGTAAAATACGTTTACGTGCCCCCGTCCCTTCGCGGTAGCACGGCCTCGGTTTCCAACTCCAGACAAATGAAGGTGCCCACAAAATCCATTCACTTTGGCATTTCCATTGGCACCCGTATCCCCGTGCGCCTCAATACCAGCGCCACCAATGTGCAGCCGGGTTATATTCAGTTTTTAGTGGAAAAAGATATAGTCGGTGACAAAAAAAGGCTGCCTAAAGGTTCTACCATTTTTTGTCAGGCTGATGCCGTCCTAGGCTCACCGCGCTTATTTACCTCGGCAGTGAAAGGCATCACAAAGGGCAAACATCTCGAGTTCTCTCTGAGGGGAAGTATCTTTGCTAAAGACGGAAAAGCGGGGCTCCTCGCTACCGTTATCAACGATGGGCGGGGTTTAGCACGGGCTAAAGATGCAGGGATGAAAGTGCTCGGAGCGGGTCTGATGGATATGATTCCAGGTACCGATCTCACCACCCAAGCCGGAAAAGCCGCCGCAGCGCTTGTTATAGAGGAGAATAGTGAAGAGAATAGCGCAAATCATGGCCGCCCCAACTATGTACTGGATGCGGAGCCGCAGCTGGCCGTCTTGCAAATAGAGGAAACATTTTAAATGCCAAAAGCTAAAAGAATTCAACCTTTTTTCCATTCACTTACACCGAAAATGAGAATACTGATTTACTTGTTAAGCAGCGAACAGTTCTCCTTTGACTCGCTGCGAAAACTAACCGTTGCGGAGTTTTCTGAATTGCCCCTGCTAAACAGCTTACCTCCAGCGCTTGAGCTTGAAGACATCGTCTCTGAACTCAAGAAACGCCCCAAAGACTCAATGGTATTCAGCCGTGATTCGGGGCGCAATTATTCCATCTTAGATATCAGCAATATACTCAAGCGCGCCCATAAAGTAGCCGGTCACGAATACTCTGGCCTCGATGCTTTTGTGGAGCATATCGCAAGCTAATAAACAATTGCCAGTTATGCATCGTTGCATTTATAGGCGCTTAATGAATTCTGCTTTGAGGCTAGTCTCTAAGCAGTTTGAGGCCGTATGAAAAAGTTACTCATCTTATCTATCTTATTACTTCCCTCTCTGGGTGCTGCCAAAAATGCGCATTACAACGTGGGTATCAGCACCGGCTTCTACGCATACAGCTACCAAGATGATAAAGGTAAAACCGAGCTTGAAAACACCACAATTCCCTTTACGCTCTTTGCCGAAATGGAAACCAGTCGCCTAAATAAAATCTATGTTGGGCTTCGAGGATTTGAGTTAGACGTAGATGCCACTTCCTCCGGCAAACTCGGTGCCAATATTGAAAGCACACAATTTGAAGCCACCTGGCTGCGTAAGTTTAAAATGAGCCGTAATTTCAAACCCTGGTTTGGCGCGGGCATTCGCTCCAGCTTAATCGAAGTCAGCTCACGTCATACCATTGACCGAGATGGGTATCTATTGGCGACCTTTAAGCACTCCGAAAGTACTTTCTTGGCCTTTGTGCTAAAGACCACCGCAGATTGGGAAATTGGGGAAGGCTGGTATATCAATGCAGATGCTAGCTTTGATCAGCCTATTGGTGATGGGCTACAGGGGTTTGGTTTTTCATTAGGAATTAAGTACGAACTTTAAGTATTAACTGTTGGGATGTAAATGATGATGAAAGAATTACTGGCAGTAGGGCTTGCACTGGGTCTTGCACTAGGTCTGGTTGCTTGCGGCGGTGACAGCAGTGATAAGAGCCTGCCGGATACCCGGCCAACCGGCAGCGCAGAAGGAAAGGCCCAGCATGGGCCTATCCGTAACGCGACGATTTCAGCGTATCTGTGGGAAGGCTCCAGAGGTGAATTCCTTGCCCAAACAAAGACCGATGAAGAAGGCCTGTATACCCTTGAGTTAAGTGTGCCTACTTCCGACTTGATACTGGTCAGCTCTGGCGGGAATTACCTTGAGGAGGCCACGGGGCGTGATATTTCAATGGGAGCAGGGGACTCACTCAAGGCAGCCATCCGGTATAACCAAGGAAAATCCTCACCGGTTCAATTAACCTATTTCACCACCCTTGCTGCCTGCCGCGCTGAATACCTCGTGGAAAATGGTTTAAATACGGGTAACGCAATCACTCAAGCAAACAATGAACTCTCTGCCATCATCGGTGAATCCATCACCGGAGTGGAACCGGTGGATGTAACCAAAACCGATGCTTTTACGCCCTACATGACACCCGCACACCGCTACGGCATTGCCGTTGCCGCTGTTTCTTTGGCCGTAGATAATATTCGACGGAATAACCAAGCCCTAGAAAGCAACGACACCTACACCGTAAAATATTTCACGAATCTCGGCTGTAAGGACATTTTAAACGATGGTATTTTGGATGGCATCAGTGAGGGCAGCCAGGGAAACCCCAGTGGCCAGCTTTACCTTGGCAATACCCCTATTACCACGGAAACCTATCGAAAATTATTGGCATTAAGTGTCATTGAATTCGGTAGCCATAAAAACAACCGAACTGGACTCGATACAGACAACTTACTTGAAATGGCCAACGGGATATCAAAAAGCGCTTCATCGTTATTCGGTGGTATCGAAGGTGAGCCGGTAGACAGTGCTCCGCCAACGATCACCATCAACGTAGCGCAAAACACGTTGTTCGCTGGGTCAGTTGAAATTGAATTGGACGTGCAAGACCCACTGGGCGTGGATACCATCGACGTTTATCTAGATGGCGTATTTTTCACTCAAGTCCAAGCTGACAATCAAGTGCTGCAAATCAACACCGCATCGTTTGCAGACGGTGACCATGACGTGGTGATCATTGCCACGGATATACTGGGTAATACCTCAGCACCCCTCGAAGAAGCACAAACCTTCACCTTCCAGTTTATCAATACCGGGCCCGGCGTTTCGCTCAGCTCGCCGACCTTGATAAACAGCACCTCTTACGCCGCTACAGGTTCGTTTGTTTTAAATGGTGCAGATGTCAGAGCCATTTTAGTGAATGGTATCGAAGCTACGATTAACACCGAAAACGCAACCTTTGAAGCCATAGTAGAAGTCAACGGCGGGGTGAACGAAGTACAAGCCGTTATCACGGACTCTTTAGGTAATAGCACTGAAACAACGCACTTAGTGAAGGTTGATTTGATTCCACCTACCTTAAGTATCTGGGATACAAACGTCACCTTTACCCTTTACGATGGCCATTTAAATAGGTGTGAATATGGGTATCTCGGCCGAAACAATGGCGCTAATCGCCCCGTTTGCTTAAGTACTGAGAACACCAGTTTGAACGGACTGCCCGTTTCATGGGATTTATCAAACGATGGCTATATAATGGTTGGCGCCGAAATTGTTGACTTGCAGGGCGATGGAATCTTTAGCGACATTCGTAATATTAAAGCAGAGTATCGCTACAAAAAAGGAGACGTAGAATTCACTGAATGGGCGATTGTACAACGAGAGAACCCCGACGACAGGGTTGTTGTTGTGCCCTTTGCAACGGAATTTCTAGGAGATGATTTTTACCAAGTGGATCGCGATACCGTTCATACCATTGAAATCAAAATAACGGATGAAGCAGGTAATGCAGTCTACGAAACATATAGAGTCCGCCTAGACGTTTTAACCCCCGCACTGAAGGTTTCTACAATAGAAAAAAGCGCGGCACTATTTGCGGCCTCCTTCGCAAACCGACAGGCGTTAAACCTTCAAACCTATGAAGTGGAGTACGCATATAATAATTACTCCTCTATTCCTTATCTAATTACAGTTTCGCCGCAAAATGGCCACAGCGCCAGCCAGAGTTTCGAGGGCTCCATCAGAAAGAATCAAGTGTATGAGGTTGCTGATGGTCTCTTTGAGTCATGGGAAGTTATCCCGCAGACGTATGAGAGCATTATAGAAACGCGCCAGGCCGGTGAATACAAGCGTAACTGGCCCTCTGTACAAACACTATTTCGGTATAACGATGGAGCTTTTTCGGCCGTGTCGGCAGGCGAAAGAACGAAATCAGCCGTCTTTATACAGTCGGATGGCTATACCCCTAGCTCATCCAAAGAAACCGATATTCCAAACCTCGACTGTACATCAAGTGGGCTACTCACCTCCGGTGGGTTCTACGAAACCGTTCAAACCTATAACGATTATTTCAGCGATCCGGCCGTAAGCACTAGCAATTTTTGCATGCGCTACGTGACAAACCCCAAGTATTTTTATTATCAAGTACGCAAAAGCTACACCTACAGCAAATATAGAACAGTCACCGGTTACCCCCGCAATGAGCTAAGCGCGTATTCCCAAACCTACAATATTAATGATTCAGCCATTCAGATTATAGACAAAACGCGCGGCATAGAAATATTTCCAGTGAATGGTTGGTATCGTATTCCACCCACTACCAATGTTTCCATTCACTCACGAACAACGCTTCCTTTTATTGAAAATAAAATGGATGCCCGCGTTGAAAGCAATACAAATACTGTTCCCTACGGTTCTGAGATTTACCAAGACAAAT
>JAHRVS010000184.1 GCA_019090565.1 Gammaproteobacteria bacterium | reverse complement strand
TGTGAGCAGGCTCGTCGGCAAGAGCCGCTGCAATACCTTCACCGAAGCTAGTATCCGCTAGCTGCTCATCACGCAATACTGCCTGCGCAATATGATAGCGTGACCACTTGTTTACAAGCTCGCTCTCGCTCTCTATTTCAGTGAGTATTTTACGAAGCCCAAATTCTGATGCCTCGTCATCTACCAGCGCCGAAAGCTCTTCATTCAATTTATTGCTCATGAAGCTGTCTCAACTTTTAGTTACCTATTCTTGGACGCAAAACACACTAATACTTATCAACCAAGGGTTTAAGCTTCTCATCAATGGCTTCTCGAGCACGAAATATTCGGGAACGAACCGTACCCACCGGACAAGCCAATATTTCTGCTATTTCTTCGTAGCTTAGGCCCTCAAACTCTCGCAAAGTAATCGCTGCGCGCAAATCCTCTGACAACTCATCCAGCGCCTGATGCACAGTGCGCTGAATTTCATCGGTAAGCAGCTGCGCTTCTGGTGAGTTAACATCCCTTAGACGCTGTCCTGTCTCAAATAGTTCCCCATCTGCAACATCTATGTCACTTTCTGGGGGCCTACGTCCACGACTAACCAAGTGATTTTTGGCGGTATTGATCGCAATTCGGTAAATCCAGGTGTAAAAAGCGCTGTCCCCTCGAAATTTTGGGAGTGCCCTGTACGCTTTAATAAACGCCTCTTGGGTCACATCTTGCGCTTCACTGTGATCAGAAATATAACGGCCCACAACAGTAAGCACTTTATGTTGGTATTTTAAGACCAGCATATCAAACGCGCGCTTATCACCTTGTTGTACGCGAACAACTAAAGCCCGATCGGTTGCCATCTCAGACATAGGTGACGCCCTCGGTGATTCGCAACACACACGCAGGCATGCTCAATGCATCGGTGACTAGAAATATATTTGCTACCATTTCAACCACTAATTCCCATCGCCATTTGGTTTTGGCGCCCTCAAGACAAGCGCGAAGGAGAGCCTAAAAACACCCAAGTATAGGTAGAATCACTAAAATTCGCTATAATCACGGCCTTAAATTTTTCCACGCAGGGATACCCAGTGACCGCTTACAAACACGACGTACTGATTATTGGCAGCGGTGCCGCTGGCTTGAGCCTGGCTTTACGCATCAATAAACACGCCAAGGTCGCGGTATTGAGCAAAGGCACGCTGACCTCCGCAAGCACCTACTACGCACAGGGTGGGGTCGCTGCAGTACTTGATGAAACCGACTCTGTGGGTGCTCATATACAAGATACCCTCGCTGCTGGCGCTGGGCTCTGCCATGAGGATACCGTACGCTTTACCGTTGAAAGTGGCCCCGGTGCGATTCAATGGCTAGTGGATCTGGGCGTAGACTTTACCACCCAAAAGGGTAAAACCAGCTACCACTTAGCCAAAGAAGGCGGCCACAGCCACCGGCGAATCATCCATGCTGCCGATGCAACCGGCTATGCGATTTCAAACTCCCTTATTGGTCAAGCCCAACAACAGGGTAATATTCAACTCCTCGAAGACTACATCGCAATTGACCTGATCACCCTTAAAAAACTGGGCCTCCAGGGTGATCGCTGCGTAGGCGTCTATGTTCTTAATCAAAAGACTGGTCACGTTGAAGTGCATTTGAGCAAAGCAGTGGTCATAGCAACCGGCGGTGCAAGCAAAGCCTATCGCTATACCAGCAACCCAGATATTGCCACGGGCGATGGTATCGCCATGGCCTGGCGAGCAGGGTGCCGAGTTGCAAACATGGAGTTCAATCAGTTTCACCCCACCTGCCTCTATCACCCCGAAGCAAAGTCTTTTCTCATTACCGAAGCCATACGGGGAGAAGGCGGCCAGCTTAAACTCCCCAGTGGCGAACGCTTTATGCACCGCTTTGATGCGCGCGGCGAACTCGCTCCGCGAGACATTGTCGCGCGCGCCATTGATCACGAGATGAAGCGCCTCGGGGCAGACTGCCTCTTTCTTGACATAAGCCATAAATCGCCCGCTTTTATTACCAGCCACTTCCCTACCGTCTACAAGCGCTGCATGGAGCTGGGAATCGACATTACTCAGTCCCCCATCCCAGTGGTTCCAGCAGCCCACTACACCTGCGGGGGGATAGTCGTTGACCTTGATGGACAAACCGATCTCGAAGGGCTTTACACTATTGGCGAGTCCTCCTTCACGGGTTTGCACGGTGCCAACCGCATGGCTAGCAACTCGCTCTTGGAGTGTTTTGTTTTCGCCCAATCAGCAAGTGAAAAAATCAACAAACAATTACAGGAAAGCTTTCAATTTCCAGAGGTATCAGGCTGGGATGAAAGTCTGGTCACAAATTCTGATGAAGACGTTATTATTTCCCACAATTGGGACGAACTAAGAAGCTTTATGTGGGACTATGTCGGGATTGTCCGCACAAACAAGCGACTTCAACGGGCCCGCAACCGCGTCGAACTACTGCAGCAAGAAATTCATGACTATTACAGCAATTACCGGGTCAGCAACGACCTACTAGAGCTCCGAAACTTGGTCACTGTCTCTGACCTCATTATCCGGTGTGCGCAACTTCGAAAAGAAAGCCGCGGCCTTCACTTCACCCTGGACTACCCAGGGCTGCTCAAAAACAGCACAGATTCTGTTTTAACACCGCATAACGCCCCTCTGTTTACCGCCCGAAAGCCTAGAAACCATGAGAAAAGCCAAGACCATCCTTCTAAAATAGAAGTCTCTATATCAAGTCCTCAGTAAATAAAGCGCAAAAAAACCTTTAAGCGCCTAAATTGCTCCGGCTGCACGCTATCAGCAGCAATCAATACTGGGTACACCTT
>JAHRVS010000183.1 GCA_019090565.1 Gammaproteobacteria bacterium | reverse complement strand
GAGAGGTTCTCTATTCTGGCATTACGAATGCTTGGTACCTGATTTACTCACAGGTTCTAAATTACGAATTTCTTAATTTTGCTACCAAAGGCGTATTTCTGGGTTCTCGTAAAGTTTACCTTGCCGCGCACGTAGATGATCTCTTTCTTGCTGACGGCTTGTGGAACCCTGAAACTAACACAACCGATGATGAGCCGGGGTACAGGAACTCAGTGGGCGATATTACCAATATCGTGTCAGCCCAACAAAGCCTATTAGCGACACACGCGACACTGAGTGATTTTAAATTGGACATGGTGTTTAACGGAAGTGGTACGTTGGTACCACCAACCCAAACGTTGATTTCAGATGCGGACACATGGATCAGAGAGGGGCGGCCAACAAGTAACTACGGGACCGGATCCCATGGGTATTTTGAAAAGCAGTGGAGAACCAGCGAGCGTGTGTTGATTCATTTTCCAGTGAGTGCATCGAAAGCGATATCGAACCAGGCACTGTTAAACTTAAGGGGTACGACTAGTACTCGGTCAGGCCAGGTTTGTAAAGCGACTACCCAGTGGGTTGAGAGAGAGGCAACATGGCGGCTTGCGCGATCTGGTGTTTCTTGGTCTTCCAATGGCGGTTCGTACGACAGTGCTTCGTGCATCAATTTTACACTTAGTGGCGGCAGAGCCTCTGTGAATGTAACGAGCATTGTTAATGAATGGGCGGTTGACGGTCAGCCTAACTATGGCTTTATTGTTATCGGAGCAAACCGCAGTGCGGGTTGGATTAGAACGCGGGAGTATTCAAATTCGAGTTACCACCCTCAGCTGGAGATTTCTTATGGTATCGATATATTGACCAACGCAGTTGTTGAAAATATGAATGCGTTTCGTTTTATTAATCACACGTATACACACCTTGATATGTATACAAGTGCCGGCACAACGTATGCCCAAGCTTACGATGAGATATTTAATAATCAAATCGTTTGGCAAGACTTAGGTTTTCCTGAGTTCAATGAGAATGTTTCGGTATTGGTAACGGGCAACCATTCTGGTTTAGACGATACGAATGGTACAGAAGGCGACCCTAGTCTGTGGACGCCGTACCCGGAAGCAATGAATACGGAGTTTATGGCTGCAGCACAAGCATTAGGAGTGCGCTACCTGGCCTCTGATGCCTCTCGCGTTAATCAGAATGTTGAAGCCTATGTTCCTGGTTATGATATTTTGTTATTGCCGAGGTACCCAACAGCGATGTTCTATAATACATCGACTCCTGAAGAGCTCACTGATGAGTACAATTATATATTTTATGAGCGTCATGTTGCAGCAGGAGACGACCCTTGCACTATCCCTGGCGCGATTTGTCAACCACGCTCGTATCAGGAAATCCTGGAAGCTGAAGCAGAAACTACACTACGCCATATGATGACGTATCGTAGCTGGCCACACTATTTCCATATTTCGAACTTACGTGACTATGGATCCGGTGCGACGCTTCAGTTTGATTGGCTTGGTGCCGTGATGAGCCGTTATGAGCAATATTTTAATCTTCCGGTAATAAACGATGCTTATTACAACATCGGGCAACGAGCTGAAGCGCGCATTGCTGCAAAAGCAGCCTCTGTCAATGGCGAGTTAGAGTTGTCTACGGGTTTGATTACTTTAACATCCTCCTCGAATACCCGCGTTGAAGTAACAGGTATTGTCGGTGGAGAGCTGTATGGTGGCCAACGTATCGGTAATGTAGACGTAAGCGCAATCCCAGTAACAATTGCTGTGGATCAAGCACTGGCGGAGTAATCAAAAGTTAGTGATTTGTTTTGATCGACAAAGGGCCGATGCGCGCTGGTAGTAAGTATTATTACGAACGCTTCATCGGCCTTTCTGCACTCATAATAAGTTGAAAATATTATGAGTGCAGACCTTCTGTCGTTTTATAAAAAGCCATTCTTTCACCTGCTAGAAAAAGGGGATAGCCTTAATGCATCATGCAAACTGGATGATCTTATTTGTGAACAGCAGGGCGAAGGTGGCTTTATTCGTGGCGATTACATTCTTTTCCTTGAAACCCACATTACTTTTCGCTGGCGACTGGGCCGTTTACTACCACAGTCAGCTCCCTCCTGAAGCGTTTGATCACTACTCATTGGTTATCCTCGACAGTACTGCTCACCCAGATATTTCTCCCATGCTTGAACGGGGGAAAACGGTGCTGGGTTATATTAGCTTGGGCGAGGTCGCAGACTATCGATACTGGTACAGCGATGTTTCTGCCGAGGGCTTGCTACTAAAGGAGAACAAGTCTTGGCCTGGAAGCTACATGGTCGATTTACGTGATCCACGGTGGACTAAGAGAGTTATCGAGCAATTAATTCCAGACATTTTGCGACAAGGGTTTTCGGGGGTTTTTATTGATACTCTGGATAATGCTGCAGAGTTAGAGCGTATAGACCCTAAAAAATATGCTGGGATGGCATTGGCGGCTACAAATCTGATTAAAACTATTCGTAGGCATTACCCCGAAATAAAAATAATGTTGAATCGAGGTTATGATTTATTACCTGAGGTAGGTGGAGAAATTGATATTGTTTTGGGCGAGTCGGTCTTCAGTACTTACAGTCACAAGCTTAAAGCCTACCATTTAGTAGAAAAAAACCTTTATGCCCAGCAATTAAAAATTCTGTTAGATGCAAAGCAAAAATACAGTGGTTTAGAGGTTTACACCTTAGATTATTGGGACCCCAAGGATTCCAAAGGAATCGAACATATCTATCGAACAGAAAGAACAAACGGTTTTGTCCCTTATGTGTCGACGATCGGTCTTGATCGACTCATCCCTGAACCTCGCACGATAATGAACTAGGGGATATATCATCTTGAGAAAACCACAGTTTTTCTTAATGTCTGAATGTGCTTTTTCTATTAATAATTCAATTCGAATAATTACAGCTGCTGTAATGTTTGCAACTTTCCTATTGCAGTCGACCACTGTGTCAGCAAAAAAAATCACCACAGAGCCCCAGCATCGAACTGTTATTGCTTTTTACGATAGTAAATTTGATCGACAGCCCTTCGATACAATGGTTCACCAATTGGCTGAGATGCCTTTGAATCACCTGGGTCTAAAAGTGCGTTACCACGATATTAATACCCCTTTGCCAGCTGAAAAGACCTTGGCAGATGTGAGGGGCATACTGTTGTGGCTTCCTAGTAATCAAGTGCATAACCCTGATCAGTTGTTGCGATGGCTCTTAAAGCAAGGTGACTCTGGCCGTCAGGTGGTTGTAATGGGCTGGCTAGGTTTTGAGCAAAATTTAAGTGGCGATGCGGCTAACAGTGAGTTGTTGACGGAATTCTGGAGTTTGCTGGGCCTGAAAAAAAGCAGCGCATGGACAACAGTTACTTATAATAAAACACTGAAATCTGAAACTAAGAATATGGTGGCGTATGAAAAGGCCTTTATAGATACCTCTCCTGCATTTCCAAATCTAGAAAATATATCGAAGAAGACACGTTCTATTTACAGCGCTTATAACCCAAGCGGGAAAAAAATATCAGAAATAATTACTGTTGGCGAACGAGGTAGCTACATTGCACCGGGTTATACGCATCAGATAACAGAAAGTGGAAAAAAGAGATACTGGTTTGTTAATCCGTATGATTTTTTTAAACGGGCATTTGGTCTTGGTTTGAGCCCAATTCCAGATACAACAACGTTGGTGGGTAGGCGGATTTATTATAGCCACATAGATGGTGATGGTTGGCGAGATGAAACGCTGGTGCCAAAATATAAAGGGAATTTCATACAATCCGCTGAAGTGATTTTAAACGAAATCCTGCTGAACTACCCTGATATGCCTGTCACGGTAGCGCCTGTTGTGGGCGATATTGATACTCAGTGGTTCGGTTCGAACCGTTCCCTTGAAATCGCCCGGGAAATTTTTGAACTTCCTCACGTTGAAGCAGGCAGTCATACGTATTCCCACCCTTTACACTGGGGTTTTTTTGAAGATTACGATGCGTCTTCAGAAAAAGTTTTTCTTGAGGCGTACAAGGAGTCTACAGACCATCGCCAGAGAGCGGGTGTGATTGACAGGATTGTTGGCTCTGGAATTATAGGCCGCAGCTCTGTTTTGGATTCGCCATTTCTGGAGAGAACTGCAGGAAGATATGAATCTATGGTAATGGAAGTTTCTAAAACCTATGCTACCCCGAGGGCCTTCTATAATGCCCCTTACGACTTAAAACACGACATTTCAGGGTCAATTGAATTTATTCAGAATCTATTGCCTAAAGGTAAGCGCGTTGCGTTATTACAATGGTCAGGTAATACCCTGCCATTTTCAGCCGCAATTAGAGAGAGCCGAAATGCGGGCGTACGCAATTTGAATGGTGGTGACACTCGGTTTGATCGAGAGTTTGACTCGGTAAGTTGGGTGATGCCGATTGGTCGTTCCGTAGAGGGTGAACGGCAAATTTACGCCTCGGCAAGTAACGAAAATACCTATACCAATTTGTGGACGAGACGCTTTCACGGTTTAGCCTATTTGACGGAAACATTGGCGCGCACAGAGTCTCCGGTTCGACTTAAGCCGATGAATATCTATTACCACATGTATAGCGGAGAAAGGCTTGCAAGCCTTAACGCGCTACATAGTAATTTACGTTATGCTCAGTCAAAACGTATTACTCCAGTTAGAGCCAGTATTTTTGCTGGCATCGCTGAGGGGTTTTATTCAACAAAAATTGAAAAAATTGCAGAGAGTCAATGGCGAGTCTCAAAGAGAGGTCTTCTTCAGACGCTAAGGTTTGACCAGGCGACTTTAAAGAGCGTGGACTTCTCAATATCAAAAGGGGTAATTGGTCAAACTCATTTGCAGGGCAGTCTTTATGTTGCACTGGACCCTGTGAGTGTGGCGCCGGTAATTGCGCTGAAGGATGTCAGCGATACCAGTCGAGACCCATCGGCAAAGAAGCCTTATCTTGTCGATAGTCGCTGGCCTGTGAGTGATGTCAAAATATATAAAAATAGTTTCCAATTTGTCGCCAGTGGGTTTGGTGCTGGCGAAATGACTTGGTATGTCCCTCGTCCTGGTAATTACCATATATTGATCAAATCAAAGGGTCGGCGGTCTCAGACTAAGGTGATCACGGCAGATGAGGGTAATTGTCTAAATTTCATTTTGGATAATGATTTATTGCAAGATGCCCGAGTCAGTATTGTGTGGAGTAAAGTATAAATGCGACTCGAACTATTGATATTTTTGACCTTGGTTATTGGTGGCACCCTTGCCAGTCTTTTAGTTAGTCCCAGTGATCGGGAGCTGGCATTGATGAACCTGAAAGATGGGAATCTTGAGGTCGCAGAGTACCTTTATACAGAAATGTACCAAGATAAAAATTCTCGAAGGGAGACCTTGTTCCCATTAACGCAGGTGTATACAGCAACGGGTGATATAGACAAGACCATTCTTATTTATGAGGAATATACCGGGCAGAATAAAGGCGATATCGAGGCTCTTGCAAAGTTAGCAACCCTTTATAATGATGCCTATCGTTATTATGATTCTATGCATGCTCTGGAGAAGTTGGCCGCACAGCAGCCGACAGTTGAAAGGCTAGAAAAATTATCAAGTTTGTATATAAAATTTAATAAAAAAAGGAAGCTAGGAGAGGTGCTTGTCATGCTTGTGGGGCTCGATCCTACTCGAGAGAAAGATACTCAAATGCTGATTCGTTTGCAGGCTTCACTTGGTGAGCTTGAAAATGCTAGCCAGCTGATAGAGGCGTATGCCTCTTCTAGAGATAACGTTCCCATCGATTACTTAATGATGCGTTTGGAAATATTATTTTCTTTGGGTCAGTCAGAGCAAGCTATTGCATGGATAAAAAGCAGTCAATTCAGCCGTAAGCAATTGCTGAACATGTACTACAATACCTTTGGTGAAGGCCATAATGCGTTTACGCTTGAAGTCGCAAGAGTTATTTATACCCGCTCCCAAGAGGCCGATGATTTGGCGCTTCTGGTGCAATCTCTACTGGGGCTTGATAGGACAAAAGAGGCCATTGCGCTCTTACGGCCTTATAAGGGCGGACGGTCACATCTATCCTTCTTATACGAAAAGGTGTTGATGCAAGCTTGGATAGCAACTTCGTCTTCGGCTTATGAGAATGAAGTTGCTTTAATTTGGAAAAAACGTTTGGCATCTACAGATGTGCCAAGAAAAGAGCGCAGACGATTAGCATTTCAGTTGCTTAATTTAGGAAGAAAAGCAGAAGCACTTGGCCAGTTTGAGCTGTTGGCGCAGAGCGAAACGTCAAGCGGAGATAACGTTAAACAGCTCTTGTATATATGGGGCCCGCTACCTGGAGAAAGAGCGCTTGATTGGCTTGAACATCGCGCGCAATCCGCTCCGGCAGGCGACCTGGCTGGGTGGTGGCAGCATCTTGCACAAGCTGGGGGAGACGACCGCATCGCCAAGATGGCGGCTCATAGGCGCGAAGCGCTTCGTCCTCGCGCTGAGTCAATTGCTATAGAAAGTTTTAAATCGACAGGAAGTAAAACACGCTTAGATGCCTATTTACGAGAGCAAATAGGCAGGCATTCTCAGGCCGCTCGTTTAGAGAGTTTGGCTGAGTATGCGCAAAATGGGGGCCTCACTGGCTTGGCCGCATCTACATGGGTCAAAATCGTTAAGCAATACCCCAGTAACACAAAAGCGAATTACGCATTGGGGATGAACGCTTTTTCAAAAGGGGACTTGCTGGGAGCTGAGCAGCACCTAGCACGCTATGTTAGTGATGCGAGTAGTGACTGGGAAGGTACTTTCTATTTTGCTGAAGCATTGTTTGCGAATGGCAGAAAACGAGAAGCTGGGGAGTTTTTTGAAGCCAGCTTACAAAAATTGCGCGAAACAGGCAGTATGCGAAAACGTATAAGAATGACGATGGGCTTGATCTATTACAGGCTTAATCGTAGCGAGGAAGCGATGGGCGAGTTCGACCGTCTAATCAAGCAATACCCAAATGATACGCACCTCAGGGCAACTTATTCCACCCTGTTAATCGAGCACGGCAAACTAAAAAAGGCAGGCCTATTGTTAGGCTCGCTTTCCGATCATCTTCAATATTACGGTAGGGTAGCATCTTGAATGACCGTTTGTTTTTTGGAGGCATGCGATGGCGTGTCATAGCATGCCAAATCGGGTTAAGTTTACTGATTACATTGTGGGTGATACAGGTAGTTCAAGCGGACGCGCCAGGCAGTTATCAAGTCACGATTAATGGTGCCAGTGCGCAATTAAAACTCGTTTTCCAGCGGCCAATTCCCTTTACCGTAAGAGATATTGACAAGGGCACAATACTGAAGTTTAACCGACAAATTAGCGGGCTTGATCTATCTGGTGCGGCGAAATCCTTATCCCCTTGGGTTGATGATATCTGGGCGGGGTTTGATTCAATTCTGATCAAAACAAAACCTAACGTGAAAGTGGTATTTCAGCAACGTGACGGCCATATCTATGGCTCCTTTAATACGGTGCAGCCTAAATTGTCGCCATCTCGACCAACTAGAACAGGCTCTGAGTTGGCATTAGGTCGAGCAAAAGCACTGTTAGCACTGAAGTCTCGCAGGCCTATCGAGGCAAAAGCTCGTATACAAAATTTAATGAAAAAATTCCCAGATAATACTCAGCTTGTTTTAGATTTAGCGAGGGTGGAGGAATCCCTGGGGCGTTGGCGTAAGGCCTTATCCTTGTACGAGCAGGCGCAAATTATCCACCCCAACTCTAACGACATTGCAGCCGCGGCGAAGCGACTACGCACAGCAAATGGGGGCAGGGTTGTTGTTAGCACGGAATACATAGAAACTGGCGATACGTCCTTTCGGGAGATTCTACGCTTAAAGGGGAGGGCCCGACAAGGAGACCATGTTGTATCGGCGGTATATACGAGAACAGCAGCCGTTGAAAAGACGGTAATTCAGGGGTTAAGCGGTAACCAGCAACCGTTTGCCTTGGAGCGAGGGGTGTTTTCGGTGGCTCTGGAAACACCTATAAGCCAGCACTTTCAAACTTATTCATTATTTAGTGATGGAGAAAGTCTTGGTGCTGGGTGGGCGCTAGAGAAGTCAGTTGAGACTGCCAACTATCAGCTGGATGTTAACCTAAGAAAACCTTGGTTGGAGACACCTGAATCAGTGCTGGGTTATGGGTATGTTGATCAAGTTAAATTTGGTTATCGAAAGGACTTTTATGATCAAGTTTCCACCTATCTGGCATTATCACTGAATTCATATGGATTGAAAGATGCCACCGCCGCCGCAAGTAGCCGGCGTTTCCAGTTAGGTGCTCGGTATTATTTTTCCTCTACAAAAGAAGGCCTTGCCCTTGGTTTGGCGCTGGATAACGAAAGTATTTTCGACCTTGACGTCCGAGAGAACGAAGAAAGCAACTTGTTTCGCCCCTTACAGATTAGTTCCAGAGAAGTATATTTGGCGGACATAGGATGGAATAAAAAAATTGGAAATAAGTGGTCGGTTACATCTAAACTGGGTTATGAGAGTGATCGAAATAGACAGTCTCACGCTCCGTTTGGGCAGGTGCGCGGACTTTATTTGGTTAAACCGCATATTCAGTTAGATTTTTGGCTAACGACAGGGGTTCAGTCTTATTTCTTAGGTGATGAGCACTTTGTTCGACTGGGTTCAAATTTGACTTGGCTTTTTGATTAACCATATATCCCACGGATAAAGAATTTATGGATCAACGCGCAATCTATTTACTTTGGATGCCGGCACGCCAGATCAACCTTCTGGCTACACGACTATTGGCACTGAAGGGGCATAGATGAGCGATAAAAAAGTGCCTACTAATCCCCCTTTAAGAGCTGTTGCTCTGTTTGAAATTTGCATTTTTTTGGGGGCAGCCTCGCTGTTGGATTTGACTCTTTTTGATGGGGACCGATTTCGACATGTGGAGCCCCACCCATTCTGGGCGGTGGTTATTCTCATTAGTGTGCACTATGGAAGCCGCTTGGGTGTGCTTGCTGCGATTGCCAGTAGCGCTTTTTTTCTCATTGGCAACATTCCTGCTCGCCTCTTAGAGCAGGACCTTCATGAGTGGGTTATCTTAACGTTCAAGTTGCCTTTGCTTTGGTTTGTGTCTGCAGTTTTCATCGGCGAGGTGAGCGCTCGGCGAATCAGGGCCCACCAACTTCTGTCAGAGGAACTACGTCAATCTAAGGGGCGAGAATCTGCTTTAATTATTTCGTTAAAAGGTGTTAATGCGATTAAGGAACGCTTGGAGGTACGTATTGCGGGGCAATGGTCGACCGTTAGGAAGACACTGACATCTGCAAAAGAAATTGAACATATGGAGCCAGAAAGAGCGCTTCAGCAGTCTCTAGCGTTAGTGGCAAATATGCTCCAACCAGAAAAATTCTCGGTCTATTTGATTGAGGGTAACTCCCTGGTATTCGCTTTTAGTCAGGGCTGGGGCAAAGAGGAGGAGCTATTTCAGCAATTTACTTCAGAGATGGCCTTATTTTCTGCAGTAGTCGGAGAGCGCAGAACAGTGTGCATATCTCGGCCGAAGGATGAGCTGATTCTAGGAAAACAAGGGGTTTTGGCCGGACCTTTGATTAACCCCGATACAGACGAGCTAATTGGGATGCTTAAAATTGAGAAAACCAGTTTTTCGCAACTTTCAATTGGTGCGCTTATTAACTTTGAATTTCTTTGTGAGTGGATAGCATCTATCTATGCGAAATCACATGAATATAAAATTAGTAATTCTCCTGTACCCGATGTAAAACAAGTGGGCCAAGGGCGTGGGTAGCGTGTGCGCAGAAAATGTCAGTCATGGCGTTGCGGGTGGCCAATGAAGATCAGGCTAGGCTACGGCTTTAAGCCTTTAACTGTCTCTACGTTATCACTTTTTCTTGCTGGTGTAGCAGGTGTGGCGGTGCTTGAAGTTGGCACGTGGTGGGCGTGGACTATCAGCGTAATTTCCCTTTCATTTGCCGTATCACTGCATCTAGCTTTTTCTTTACTGCTTATTGGGTGTAGGCATAGTTGTAAGCAACGGGGTGAAAATGCGCCTATGTTGGATTTGGCATGTTTGTTTTCAATAACACTCGGGCCAATGGGGGCGGTAGGTGTACTTTGTTTGGCTCTCTTGCTGTCATTTTATCGCAGAAGTGCGGTTCCATTTGACATTTGGTATAAAGACGTTGTCCCGCAATATTTATCCGAGGATGAGGGTCGACTTGTTGATCAGCTGACTATTATGGGGGCTGAGGCAGAATATAATTACCAAGCCCCCATTCCTTTTGCAGATATACTCTCTTCGGGTGAGCAGGCGAATAAAAGAATGATACTTTCGCTTATGCTAAGAAATTTCCATCCTTCTTTTGGTGGCATTTTTTTGGACGCCATTGCAGACCCTGATAGCGCGATACGGGTACAGGCAGCCTCGGCGATTACTCGAATTGAAGAAAATTTTCAATTAAAAACCACCAGGCTAAGCGATGCGTATCGCCGTAAACCGTCTGACTTCGGAGTCATCGTTAAGCTGGCCAACCACTATGATGAGCAGGCATCTTCTGGCTTAAGCGACAAGGCCACGTTAGAGGGATACCGTTTAAAAGCACAACAGCTCTATATCAGGGCGTGTGAAGAGCGGCCTTCTGATACGGAAATACCATGGTTGTTAGGGCGGTCACTTTTGCGCTCAGGAAAGTTGAGCGAAGCCGCCAAAGTATTTGAAGGCGTTCTGGAGCAGCTCAGTGCTAACAATGCCGATGCTGCGTTATTGCAAAAAGTTTGGTATTGGGAATGTCTTTATGAGCAGGCGAGGTATAAAGAGCTGCAAGATAATATTGTGAAATCAGTGGCACAGATTCCTGATGATCCAATACTGCCTTTATCTGTAAAGGGCAGCATTGAAATATGGCTTGCAAATGCGCCTATTAGGCTGACAGAAGCATGAGCCTAAAAGCGAAACAGTTGCCAGCGGATGTTTGTATGATCCTCGAGGGAAGCTACCCCTATGTCGCTGGTGGGGTATCCAGTTGGGCCCATGATCTTATAAAAATGCAACCACATTTAACGTTTCACCTGTTAGTACTGGTTGCCAGTGGGTCGGAACTGAAATTACGATACGAATTACCCGACAATATAGTTGGTATCACGGAAGTGGTTTTGCAGTCTCCGCCGCCAGGCAAGGTTAAGCTTTTTCGTCAAGGGCGAATCATCCAACAAGTGGAAACGCCCCTAAATGCTCTATTTGCAGGCGGAGGGTTAAAGGATATACGCACATTAATGGGCATATTTTCTGATTATAAAGGAAGGGTCGGTCGGCATATATTATTAGATTCAAAAGAAGCCTGGGATATGTCATTACGCTTTTATAAGAAGGACCTTGGGCACTGCTCTTTTTTGGATTTCTTTTGGGCCTGGCGAGGGATGCTTTCAGGTTTGTATTCTGTACTACAAGGCAGCTTGCCAGAAGCCAAAATGTACCATGCTATTTCGACTGGGTATGCTGGGCTCTATATGGCCCGCGCCAAAATTGAAACGGGCCGGCCAACCATGCTTACCGAACATGGCATTTACACCAATGAGCGTCGAATAGAAATCGCAATGGCCGACTGGCTTCATGAAGAAGAATTCCACCCGCATGGCATGTCCGTTGACCAGTCCCAACGGGGTATACGCGACCTGTGGATGCAAGGCTTTCAAAGCTACTCTTTGGCTTGTTACGAAGCGTGTGACCGAGTGATCACATTATTTGAGGGTAATCAAAACTTTCAATTGAGTGATGGCGCGAATAGGGATTTGATGGAGGTTATTCCCAATGGCATTGATTATGAGGGGTTTAAGGAGCTAGAAACAGCGACCAGAGGGGAAAACCTGACGGTTGCGCTTATTGGTAGGGTCGTGCCTATTAAGGATATCAAGACTTATATACGGGCAGTTGCTCATGTTAAAGAAGCAATACCTGAAGTGAAAGCCTATGTGTTAGGCCCCTTTGATGAAGACAAAGAGTATTATCTTGAATGCGTAGAGCTCGTGGATCAGCTGGGAGTCAGTGATGTGCTCACGTTTACAGGGCGTGTTGACCTGAAGGAATGGATGAAGCAGATTGACATAAATGTCTTGACCAGCATTAGTGAAGGGCAACCCTTAGTCATTCTGGAAGCGGGTGCTGCGGGTATTCCTTCTATTGCAACGGATGTCGGTGCATGCAGGGAAATTATTGAGGGTGACTCCACGGAAAAACCCAGGTTTGGTATCGGTGGAGCAATTGTGCCGCTTTCGAGCCCACTTGCGTCAGCCAAAGCGATGATTGAGCTTTTGTCTGATAAAAACCTATTGAACCGGAGAGGTAGAGCAATTCAACAGCGTGTCGCTAAATATTATAATAAAACTGATTTGCAGGAAAAATACCGTGCTTTGTATGATCGATATACTCAAACGGATAAGCAGTCACTCCTGAAAGGTGAGCGTTAACGATGGCCGGGGTAGGTTTTGTATTACAAAAATTAAGCCAGAGAGGTGATTTTGCTGGCAATATGATGGCCTTCTTCTATTCAGCCATTATTTCAAGCGGCCCGTGGTTATTTACAGTAGTGTGCCTAGCGGTTTTAGTGCTCGTGGGGAATCAATACTTACTTGGTGAAGACATCGCTGAGTTTAGAATAATAATTATCTATAATTTTTCATTTTCCTTGGTGCTATCTGCACCGGTCATTATGATCGTGACGCGCTACCTTTCCGATATGATTTATGCAGAGGATGTTTCCGGCGCACCGGGAGCCCTAGTAGGTATGTTGGTGTTTACCTATTGCATGGCAGTGCCAGTAGCCATTTTATTTTATTTCTTTTACGCTCAGCTAGATGTTGGGATAAAGGTTGCTGCTATTTTGAATTTTATTCTAATCACGGGTATTTGGCTGGCTAACGTGTTTCTTTCAGCGATGAAGGAATACGCATCGCTAGCCAGGAGCTTTGGGATAGGGATGTTTGTCGCATTGTGTGCTGCGATATATTTGTCAAAAGAATTTGCAATAGCGGGAATGCTGTTTGGATTTAATATTGGGTTAGCATTTATATTTTTTGATGTCGTCGCCAGAATTCTTTCTGAATACCCAGGAGAGGTTCGTCAGCCTTTTTCTTTTATAAGATATTTCAAAACCCATTGGGAAGTGGCTTTATCGGGTTTGATTTATAATTTAGCTGTGTGGGTTGATAAATGGGTGATGTGGTCAAGTCAGGGCAGCACCATGCAGCCAAACGGTTTGATTTCATTTCCGCATTATGACGGCGCCATGTTTTTGGCATATTTATCGATTGTTCCAGCAATTGCTCTATTTACGTTCAGTGTAGAAACAAAGTTTTTTGAAGCGTATTTGCGTTTTTATCAAGATATTAAGCATCACGCAACCTACGAACGCATAGAGCATAACGCAACGGTGCTTTGGCAAACGGTGTTGGGCAGCGCACGAGGGGTGCTCGTGCTCCAGCTGACAATCGCGATAATCTTATTAATATTGGCACCACTGATACTTTCATTTTTGCAGTCTAGCCCGATGCAATTGGGTATTTTTAGATACGGGGTTCTCGGTTCTGTTTTTCATGCCTTGACGATGTTTATTACTGCAATGCTTTCGTATTTCGATGCCCGCCTTAAATTACTATTTATTTCCGTTGTGTTTTTTGTGTTGAATACATCGTTGACAATGCTTAGCTTAGAAATGGGGCAAGCTTGGTATGGCTGGGGTTATACTGCGGCATCGATCGGTAGTTTTTCCGTCGCATTTTTGATATTTGCGCACCATCTGAAACAACTTCCTTTTGAGACCTTTGTGGCCAACAATGCGTCGGTCAACTAGCAGTAGGTATTATTAAGGTGGTGAGCTGTCTCCGAGAGCATGCAAGTCCTCTCAAAGAGCCACGGTTAATACTTTTAGAAGCGTTCGCAATGGATGGCTTTATGTACCAACGTCTCTCAGCGACATTGTCAATATCGGCTTGCGCTGTGAGTTAGTTACAGCTTAATCGAAATTCATTGTCCAGCTCGAGGGGCAATATTAACGTACTGAACTGCCTGTCTACTTGAGGGGCGCATAACTTTTCACGCTCTAGAGGGCGAGAGATATACTTGCTCTCGTATTCAATGTGCAGCACAGGTTTATTGTTGATAATAAACGGTATTAGTGTTGCGCACTCATTGTACTCATAACACTGTTCGTTCACAGCGAAGTCAAAATAATCAACCAGCTCGTTTATTTGGTCCACGTCGTTCTTTAGGCCTACTGCCAGGCCTCTGAGGTGGGCTTGTATTGCCACAAATCGATTGAAGTCGAGTTGATCTGCCGCTGTGAGATTAAACCCAGAGTTATTGATATAGCCATCCATGTTATCAGGGT
>JAHRVS010000182.1 GCA_019090565.1 Gammaproteobacteria bacterium | reverse complement strand
TACTCCGAAAATTTTAAAATTATATTACTTGTTGGTAACATCCCGTCGATAAAGGATGCGAAATTCTATAGATGCGCGCGCTACAAGTCAACAGAGATGTCAAGTAGGGCGCGCCAACCAAGATCAACCCTTATCAGAGGAGTTCAGCGCTTCACTTAGCGCATCACTGACCGACTGATCTGCTTCTGGCGTCAACTCCATTGTCTCCTCTATCAGTACTGAGGACTTATCGAGCTCCTTATCTTCTCTTCTCTTTTTATGATAGGCATACCCTGTGCCCGCTGGAATCAAACGGCCAACGACCACGTTCTCTTTCAGGCCTCTCAAGTCGTCCATTTTCCCGGTCACAGCAGCCTCAGTAAGAACCCGAGTCGTTTCCTGGAAGGAGGCGGCCGATATGAATGACTCTGTCGCCAGCGACGCCTTTGTAATACCCAGCAACAAGCGATCAAACTTGGCTGGAATTTTACCAGCCTTCTCCAGCGCCTCATTGCTGACTAATACTCGAGAGTACTCCACTTGCTCTCCTTTTATAAAGCGGGAGTCACCGGAGTCTGTCACTTCTACTTTACGAAGCATTTGCCTAACAATAACTTCAATATGCTTATCGTTAATTTTAACGCCTTGTAAACGGTAGACGTCCTGCACTTCATTTACCACGTAGTTTGCTAGTGCGCTGACACCGAGAAGTCTTAATATATCGTGCGGGCTAGGTGGCCCCTCTGAGACAACCTCGCCTTTCTCAACAGTCTCACCCTCATACACCCCAATATGGCGCCACTTATGAATCAACTCCTCATAAGCTTCACCATCTAAACCAGAGAGCAGCAAACGACGCTTGCCCTTGGTTTCTTTACCAAAACCAACAACACCGCTTATCTCCGCGAGTATTGCTGGCTCTTTTGGCTTCCGCGCTTCAAACAAATCAGCAACCCTCGGTAAACCACCGGTAATATCTCGAGTTTTTGAACTCTCTTGAGGTATACGCGCCACGACATCACCAATGCCAACATCAGCCCCATCCACCAAGCTCGTTAACGCGCCTGCGGGCAGAAAGTATTGAACAGGAACGTTCGTTTCACCCTGACAGATTGGATTGCCGTCGCCATCCATCAAACGCACACAGGGACGCAAGTCTTTGGCTGCCGCAGGACGTTCCGTCGGATCAATTACCACAATATTCGTCAACCCAGTCAGGTCATCGGTCTGATGCGTTACCGTAATACCGTCATCCATATCGGAGAACTGAACTTTACCAGAGGCCTCAGATACAATCGGATGCGTATGCGGGTCCCATGTTGCAACGATTTGACCGCCCTCAATGGCCTCACCTTCCTTTACGCTAATAACAGAACCATAAGGAATTTTGTAGCGCTCACGCTCTCTACCGCGCTCATCAGCAACAGCCAACTCGCCTGATCTTGAGACCGCCACAAGATTCCCTGAAAGTTGCTCCACGGTCTTGATGTTATGCAGCCGCGTTACACCGCTGTTTTTGATTTGCACATTGTTCGCAGCAGACGCTCGAGAAGCGGCACCACCAATGTGGAACGTTCTCATAGTAAGCTGGGTTCCCGGCTCACCTATTGATTGCGCAGCAATAACACCTATCGCCTCACCGCTGTTCACGAGATGGCCTCGAGCCAAGTCTCGACCATAACACAAAGAACACACCCCGTAGCGAGTGGAGCAAGTTATAGGAGAACGAACCATCATTTCATCAACGTTCATCAACTCAAGGCGATCAACCCACCTTTCATCAAGAAAGGTTCCCGCCTCAACAGCAATTTCCTTTTCATTCCCTGGTAGCGGAACATCTACAGCAACTACCCGGCCGAGCACCCTCTCTCTTAGAGGTTCAACCACATCGCCGCCTTCTATCAGCGGGGTCATCAATAAGCCCTTCTCAGTGCCGCAATCTAACTCCGTGATAACAAGATCTTGAGCAACGTCTACCAAACGCCTAGTAAGGTACCCCGAGTTGGCAGTTTTCAACGCCGTATCAGCCAAACCCTTTCGAGCACCGTGGGTGGATATAAAGTACTGAAGGACCGATAAGCCCTCCCTAAAGTTCGCCGTGATAGGCGTTTCAATGATCGACCCGTCTGGCTTAGCCATCAAACCACGCATCCCAGCCAGCTGCCTTATTTGCGCCGCGGATCCCCGCGCCCCAGAGTCAGCCATGATGTATACAGAGTTAAATGACTGCTGAGAGACCACCTCACCTTGCTTGTCTTTAACGCTCTCACTACCTAAACCATCCATCATTGCCTTCGCAACACGATCATTGGTGCGCGACCAGATATCAACAACTTTATTGTATCGCTCACCTTCCGTCACCAATCCAGAGTCATACTGGTCTTGAATTTCTTTAACTTCATGTTCAGACGCAGAAATGATTTCTTTCTTTTCGTCGGGGATGACCAGATCATTAATACCGATTGATGCGCCTGAAAGTGTCGCTTGTTCGAAGCCCAAGTACATTAGGCGATCAGCAAAGATAACCGTAGACTTAAGACCCAACTGCCGGTAACACGCATTAATCAATTTTGAAATGGCTTTCTTGGTTAAAGCTAGGTTGACCAAGTCATAAGAAAGCCCGGCTGGCACAATGTTCCAAAACATCGCCCTACCCGTTGTTGTTTCAACAACGCGTGTGCGCTCCTCCCGCGTGTAGTCTTCTTTCTCAACCGTATCGGTAACACGCACCTTGACGCGCGCATGAAGGCCGACCTTTCCACCTGTATATGCACGAAAAACCTCTTCAGTGCCGGCGAAAATAGTACCCTCCCCCTGATCGTTTACCCTGTCCCTAGTCATATAGTAAAGACCAAGAACCACATCCTGAGACGGTACGATAATAGGATCGCCGCTCGCTGGAGAAAGGATGTTATTAGTAGACATCATTAAGGTGCGCGCTTCGATTTGCGCCTCAATCGTTAGCGGTACGTGAACCGCCATTTGATCACCGTCAAAGTCAGCGTTGTAGGCCGCACACACCAAAGGGTGAAGCTGTATAGCTTTGCCTTCGATTAAAACTGGCTCAAATGCTTGGATACCTAGACGATGCAAAGTCGGCGCCCGGTTCAACAGGATGGGATGCTCACGTATTACTTCAGCGAGGATATCCCAAACCTCCGGCGTCTCCCTTTCAACCATTTTCTTAGCGGCCTTAATGGTAGTCGCTAAACCACGCCCTTCAAGCTTGCTAAAAATATACGGTTTAAAAAGCTCAAGACCCATCTTTTTGGGCAAACCGCACTGATGCAGTTTGAGCGTAGGGCCTACCACAATAACCGATCGGCCAGAGTAATCGACACGCTTTCCAAGCAAATTCTGGCGGAATCGGCCCTGTTTACCTTTAATCAGCTCGGCAAGAGATTTTAGAGGTCGTTTATTCGTGCCAGTGATGGCTCGACCGCGACGGCCGTTATCAAGCAGCGCATCTACTGACTCTTGCAGCATCCGCTTTTCATTTCGAACAATAATATCTGGCGCATTCAGGTCCAATAAACGCTTAAGTCGGTTATTACGGTTAATAACGCGACGGTACAAGTCATTGAGGTCGGAGGTTGCAAAGCGCCCGCCATCAAGAGGAACCAGCGGGCGTAGATCAGGCGGCAATACGGGCAGCACAGTTAGCACCATCCATTCTGGTTTGTTCCCAGAACCAATGAACGCCTCAAGTAACTTCAATCTTTTTGCGTATTTTTTGATTTTCGTTTCAGAAGAGGTGTTCGGGATCTCTTCCCGAATATGGCTGGCTTCAACCTCAAGGTCGAGATCCAACAATAGCGCCTGAACTGCCTCCGCGCCCATGCGCGCATCGAACTCATCGCCAAACTCTTCAAGCGCATCGTAATATTGCTCGTCGGTTAGCAGCTGGTTTCTCTCAAGCGTAGTCATACCTGGATCTACGACTACGAAAGATTCGAAGTAAAGCACGCGCTCAATGTCGCGCAGCGTCATATCAAGAAGCAATCCAATTCTGGACGGCAAAGACTTTAGAAACCAGATATGCGCTACCGGACAGGCAAGCTCAATGTGCGCCATACGCTCACGGCGCACCTTGGCTGGCGATACTTCTACGCCACACTTTTCACAAATAACGCCACGGTGCTTTAATCGCTTGTACTTGCCACACAGGCACTCAAAATCTTTAACCGGACCAAAAATCTTCGCGCAAAACAGGCCGTCTCTTTCCGGCCGAAAAGTGCGGTAATTAATGGTTTCCGGCTTTTTAACTTCTCCGTAAGACCAAGATCGGATAAGTTGGGGTGAAGCTAGTCCAACCCTGATTTTATCAAACTCTTCTACCTGTCCCTGAGATT
>JAHRVS010000181.1 GCA_019090565.1 Gammaproteobacteria bacterium | reverse complement strand
AATAAACTTTTCTTTCAAAAAACGTTAACCATTTGTTTTTGCTTACTATCTCGACTCAACCACCTTTCAAACAAATGATTACACACTGCCTATTAGAAAATGATTTTTTCTAATAGGCATACCATAACAACCGATATTTTTTATGTACACCTAGGCCTACCGGCACAAAAAAAATTATCGGAAACGCTGACCTGCAAACGATGTTTAAATGGCCACTGTTTCAGCCAAAAAAAAATTACTGCAAAGACACCGCCTTCTCCAGCCCAAGCAACGATGCAACTTGTTGAACTTCTTCCGATGACTCATCCCAACGCATATGATGGCCCGTGCATTTTAATCGTTCGTTGAACGCAGCAAGCAATTGCAGGCCAGCCGTATCAACTTGTTCGACAGACCCGCCCAATAGCAAAACGTCTTTTTCTTGCTTAAGCACCTCATCGAGTTTTTCCTTAATAGCATTCACGGTTTTTATATTTACCACCTGATCCAGGTCGAGTGTGATGGAGTCTGTCATGGGTCTATTTCCTGTGCCATTGATTGATTACAAAGGCGTCTAATAATTTTTGTTCCTGCCGACGCTCAAGCGCTAACTCCTCCAAGCATAGCTTCTCAATCCATTGTTCATAGGCTTTGACCTTATTATGGAATGAGAGCCAACGAGCTCGTTGCGCCTCGAGGTGTTGCGACATGACTGTAATATATTGGAGCTGCTGACTAATAGAGTAGTCCAACTGCTGCGTAAACTTTTCAAGATCTTGTAACTGGGAGGGCCTAACTTGCCCCATCGTATTTGCTGACCGGTGAAAGTAATCGTCCCTAAACGCTTCTAGTTGGCTGATTTTACTCTGTTCACCGCTTAACTGGGCCTGTATTTCCGCCAGTTTAATGGCCTCCTGCTCAGCTTCTCTATCCACCAACTTTTTTAACTGTCGAATACGTTCGGAGCGTTTCATAAGCGTATCTCAAAAATAATGGTTGCCTCGAGATTGCCTTGACAGCCCCATACAAATGCCTGCCATTAAAGTGTAGCCACATTCGAAGCATCTTGTGCACGCAGCAGTTCCTCCATGGCTGCCACGCCCTGCTGCCAGTTGCTCTTTTCAGTCATCCCTTGCTGAAGAAAACCTTGTAACAAAGGCATTTGCTCAATAGCAAAATCAATTTGTGGGTCACTGCCTTTGGCATAAGCACCCACTAGTATCAGATCTTTATTTTGTTGGTAGCGGGAATAAATTTGTTTAATCTTAACCGCATTGGCAAGGTGAGCCTCCGGTACAATTTGAGGCATAACGCGACTTATGGATGATTCAATGTCCACGGCCGGAAAGTGCCCTTCTTCAGCCAATCGCCGCGACAAAACGATATGGCCATCTAAGATGGCCCGCGCTGCATCCGCAATCGGGTCTTGTTGATCGTCCCCTTCTGTTAACACAGTATAAATGGCCGTAAGGGAACCTTTTTTACTTTTTGAGTTGCCCGCCCTTTCGACCAACTGCGGTAGTTTTGCAAACACCGAAGGTGGATAACCCTTGGTTGCCGGTGGCTCACCCACAGCAAGACCAATTTCCCGCTGTGCTTGGGCATAACGGGTCAGTGAATCCATCAGCAATAGTGTGTCTTTACCCTGATCACGAAAGTACTCGGCAATGGCCGTGCATAACAATGCCCCGTTAAGCCGTTTCAAAGGAGAGTCATCCGCAGGCGAGGCAATCACAATGGCTTTTTTTCGCCCCTCAGGGCCAAGGATATGCTCAATAAACTCCTTAACCTCTCTGCCTCGTTCACCAATCAAGCCCACTACCACCACCTCTGCGGTGCTGTATTTTGTCATCATGCCCAATAGCACACTTTTACCCACGCCACTGCCGGCAAACAAACCAATGCGTTGCCCTCGGCCGACGGTCATCAGTGTATTGATCGCCCGCACCCCCATATCAAGGTGGCTATTGACGGGCTGACGGTCGAGAGGGTTAATGGGTGCGCTGTATAAACCGATGGTATCTTCGCCATTCAGGGGGCCAAGGCCATCGATGGCCTCTCCGGTTCCGCCTATCACTCTGCCAAGCATGCTGCGCCCAACGCGAATACCCAAATCGTGGGTAATGGGGATCACGCGCGCACCGACATTCACCCCCGATAATTGGTCGAAAGCCATTAAGTAGGTGACTTTATCCGCAAAGCCCACCACCTCTGCTTCCACATTGTTTTCTTCGTTGATCACCACCAAACAACGCCCACCAACAGGAATATTGCAACCCACCGCCTCAAGGGTCATCCCTACCATGCGGATTATTTTTCCTTCCACAACCAGTTTGGGCGGATGATCAATCACATTAAAGCGCTGTAATCGGTTGGCCAAAGGCGGCCTATGTGGGGGTGACATAGTTAACTCTCGATATAGCCAAATAAAAAGGCTGTGACTGCAGTGCTTCTCATCCGGCTGCGGGGCCTTACGCTAGGATAATGGTTAAGGCTCTTGCGAACCTTCATCAAAAAATGGCATGTCCGACAGGTCAACCTTGGTCGCTTTTTCGGCATCTGTTGCGCTCATAATACCGGAGGAGGCAGAGTCCTTACCCTGAGGCTTGCCTGATGTTTTTTGATCCTCGTCAGAGGCTCCTTCTGCACTCGCATTCGCGGCCACTTCACTGCGTGGAGGTTGCTCCGAAGTAGCTGATAGAGGTGCAGGCTGGGCATCCGGTTCTGTATTTTTGCTCACGGGGGCGGCAGTGACTTCATTTGCAGTTTGGCCGGCTTTGGCGTTCGATTCTGAACTAGTGGCTTCCAAGGCTTTCGGGGCAGATGCAGGCGTTGGTGTAAGGTTAGGTTCAGGCGCAAGTGCCCGCACTGATGCAAACTGGTCTTCCAAAATCTCCACTGGCGGCTCGTTCTGCTGCTTATAGATGTCGTCCAACATGGCCGTAATGCGGGTCTCTACCTGCGCATCCACATAATGGGCGTCACTACGAATAATACAGCCACCTTGTTTAACTTTATCATCTTCTATTAGTTGGTAGTTCACTTCTGCCGCGTATTCTTTTTCTAGAAAGTAGGCAACGCGTTTAATGTCTTCAGGGTTCAGCTGAACACGAAATTTCCCCTCCTCTAACTCTATGAGCTCAAATACCTCACGAACAATATGATTAACCGAATCCGAATCAACACTTAGCTCCCGCTGAATAATCCCCCTGCTGAGATGAAGCGTCATATCCAACAACACGCTTTCCAAGCGGTCATCTTGTTGCTTTAAAGGTTTGTTAAATGCACTGACCAATTCGCTTAGTTTTTTCTGGCTCAGCTTGCGGCCTTCTTTTAAACCCGCCACGGCACCTTCTTTTCTGCCTGCGGCAAAACCCTCTTCGTAGGCATCCGCGCGAATTTTCTCCATTTCCTCAAGGGTGGGTAATTGCTCAACGAGACGTGCCTGCTGGTCAATTTCATCTTGTTCAAGGAGCGCAGGCATCTCCCAACGCTCAAATGCCGTTGGTTTATAATCAGGGTCTTTTTTAGTGCTACCTTCTTCAGTCATAAAGTGCGCTCTTTACGATAAAGCCAACAAACAGTGAGAGATTAATCGTAAGGGAATACCTAAAATTAAGTGGTGCCATGAGTACAAAAGATAAATAAAAATCACCGCATCAAATGTGTTAGCACCAATAATACTCAATGGTCGCTCTAAAAATAGTACTTTCATGTGGAGGCAAAGAAACCCCTCTTGGGAAACCGCAATGTACAAGGCATACGCTGTGCACGGCATGCCCGTTTTACAGGGCCTTAATCGGCGATTTGGCTATCACATAAAAAGTGCATTTTAGAGGTGACCTTAAATCATTTCTTCACCACCACCACCACCCAAGGTGATTTCTCCTGCATCGGCCATGCGCCTTGCCACCGCGAGAATTTCTTTCTGTGCAGTTTCAACCTCACTGACTTTAACGGGCCCTTTTGCCTCCAGATCATCTTTCAGCAATTCTGCTGCGCGCTTAGACATATTAGAAAAAACTTTTTCTTGAACCCCGTCATCAGCGCCTTTAAGCGCGAGTATGAGTGATTCCGATGAAATCTCTCTTAACAGCGCCTGAATACCCCTGTCTTCCACTTCAGACAAGTTATCAAACACAAACATCAGCTCCTGAATTTCCTGAGCCAAATCATCGTCCATTTCTCTGATTCCATCCATTGCAACGGATTCAAGGGCGCTGTCCATAAAATTCATAATTTCTGCTGCAGTCTTAATCCCCCCCAAGTGTGCCGTTGCTGAGCCAGAAGAACTACGCAGTTGTCTCTCTAGAATTTCATTGAGTTCCTGAATCGCACTGGGTTGAACCGAATCAAGGGCCGCCACTCGCATCAGCAAGTCGATGCGCACCTTCTCATCAAATAAGATCATTACTGCAGAAGCTTGGTCTGGGTCAAGGTAGGACAAAACGATGGTTTGAATCTGGGGATGCTCATAGCGAATGGTTTCGTATACCGAGCGTGGCTCCATCCACTTCAGAGCCTCAAGGCCCGCCGCAGAACCCCCTTCAAGAATCCGGTCGATGAGCGTGCCAGCCTTGTCTTCACCCAGTGCGGAATTGAGCATGTTTTTAATATACTCGTCATTCCCCACACCGAGGTTCGTGCTTGAACCCACATCATCAAGAAAATCCACAAGAACGCTTTCTACTTGCGTTTTACCAATATTGCTCAGCGCCGCCATTTCAACCCCGAGCTTTTGCACTTCTTTCGGGCCAAGGTGTTTCAGTACTTGCGCGGCATCGTCCGTACCCAAGCTCATTAGAAAAATAGATGCCTTTTTAAGAGGATCTATTTGCGCTTTTTTTGCACCTACGGGAGCAGGACTATCTGCTTGCGGTTTTTCATCAGCCATCGTTTGATAACCAACTCTTCATAACTTGTGCCACCCGCCGAGGGTCTTCGGACACCATGGATTTTACTGCCGTTAACTGTTGATTGTATCCATCGTTAGGGCCAGGCAATAATGCATCTGGCCCAGATGAGAGCATAACATTCTCATCCAAATCACCACCAACCGCTCCAAATGGCGCGTCTGCACCAGCGCCACCAAGCATATTCCCCATTTCCAAATCTTTTGCACCCGAAGTAGAAATGTTTTTGAGAATAGGCCGTAACACACCAAATAGAACCACTATCAAAACCAGCGCCGCCAAGACCTGCTTCATGGCACTCTGAAACCAAGGCTCTTCCCATATTTCAACCACTTGCTCTTCGACCGTAATAAGCTCTGGCTTCAAGAACAGCTGGGGTATCACCGTTACGGTATCGCCCCTGCCTACGTCATACCCAATCGCACCTTTTACCAGAGCAGATAACTGCTCAATTTGTTCTACCGAAAGCGCGGTGGTTCCACTATCAAGTTTAGCCGTGGTTTCAGCATTTGTCGCCGCGCTGTCTTCCGTACCGGCGACGGCAGCCTCAGGCAGTGCCACGCTCACAGGCTCCGCTGACGTGATAGGCGGGCTATCAACGACAATCGCCACCGATAAACGTTGCAATGTGCCGAACTCCCTGCGCGTATGACTAACCGTTCTATCAAGCTCAAAGTTGCGCGTCGCTTGACTGCGTCGGTTTGATGTTTGATTCGCCACATCACCACCACCTCCGCCAGCCACCTGAGGCACCGACGCATCGGCAGGGGGCTGATTCGCCAATGCCCCTGGCACTCCGCCAAACCCCGTACCACCACGCTCCTCATCGAGAATCTTCTCACTTCTTACCGCTGGCATATCAGGGTTAAACTGTTCGCTCGCCTGTTCAAACTGAGTGAAATCCACATCTGCGCTGACTTCAACTTTAAACCGATCGTCACCAAGAATAGGGGCAAGCAAATTACTGATGCGTTTTATGTAATTTTGCTCCAGCTTGCGGCTAAATTCATATTGCTTACCCGCCTGAGCAATCCCCCCATCCTCATCGTTGTCAGACAGCAGATTACCTTTGTGGTCCACAACCGTCACCATCTTATCCGACAGCTCGGGGATACTTGACGCGACCAAATTCACAATAGCGCTCACCTGTGCTTTATCCAGCAACCTTCCTGAATTCATATCCACCAATACCGATGCGCTGGGCCTGCGTTTATCGCCCACAAATACTGACCGTTTGGGGATCGCCAAGTGTACCCGTGCACCGCGCACGCTTTCGATAGAAGAGATTGTCTTCGCCAGCTCCAATTCTATACTGCGATGGTAGCGGGCATTTTCAATAAACTGGCTCGTTCCAAAGCTACTGTCTTTATCCAGCAGGTTGCGGCCTGCCCCCTCGGAGGGTGAATACCCCGATGCAGCCATTTTCAAGCGTGCTTCATGTATTTTTTCTTCCGCAACAAGCACCATTCCTTGGTTGGTATCAAACTTAAAGGGGATTTTGGCTTGCTGCAATACATCGGAAACGGCAACCGCATCGATATTAGAAATATCGGTGTAGAGAGGACGGTAATTGGCTTCTTGCGCCCATATCACCACGCCAAAACCCACCGCGATACTTGCAGCTAAGCCAACCATTAAACCAAGCTGACGCCAAAGCGCCAAACTATTAAAGCCAGCAACCAGCGGATTTAATGGTTCGCCCCCGGCTGCTGATAAATCACTGTCTGCCATGTTCAGCGCCCCCTATCATGCATTTTCAACTCGCAAACAAACACCTACCTGCGAACATCTTGAAAAGGCCACCCACTGGGCGCCTAAAAGAGAAAACCCAATTTTCTTTTTGCCAATAAATACGCTGCACTCGCCCAATCCAGTAAAGCCGACTAAATCGATTGCTCTGCAAGCAAACACCCAGCAAGCGATAAGAAAAATGCCCATATTCATACACACCCTAAACCTGCATATTCATCACTTCTCGATAAGCTTCAACCATTTTATTTCTTACCTGCGTCAACGCCTGAAAAGAGATGCTTGATTTCTCCATCGCAATCATCACCTGGGTAAGGTCTACACCGGGCTCCCCTTTTATAAATGCCGTCGACAACTGCGCTGATTCTTGTTGTACCGCATTGACACTGTCAATGGCGGTTTTAAGGTGGTTTGAGAACTGCCCAGAAATCGCATCGCTTTTCCCCAAACCTCCCACAACATCAATCTGGTTTTCAAACGCGGGCATCTTCGAACGAATAGACTGCATGTTTTCCAGCAGTTGGCTAACTTGCATGGAGTTATCCATGTAGCGCTCCTTTTACGATGTCGCCTGTCATATATTTGACGGTTTAAAGAGATGAATTAAAACTAACAATATTAATGCATAAAGCAGGCCAGAAAATGACAGTTTTCATGCGACCCGCATTAACCAAGAAAGATGCCTTGGGTGATTAATTTCTGGTGATTCGTTTTTGGTGACGCAGAGGGAATCGCTGGCAAATAGAATATTGCCCTGGCAGATCAAGAAAAAACACCAGGAGAGCCAAGAAAAATAAAATGGAGCCAGTAACTGGCTCCGCGTTAAAGTTTTACGACGCCTCAACCAAGGTCTCAAAACTAAACCCATTCTCGCGCATCTTTGCGATCTTATAACGCAGCGTCCGCGGGCTGATTCCGAGAATTTCGGCCGTTTTATTTCTGTGGCCACTGACCGAGCGCAAGGTATCGATGATAAGCTGGTATTCCCGTTTCTTAAGGTCAGAGTTCAACACACTGCTACGGCCATCCTCACCGTGAACAGGCTCATGTGGATAAGCCACATCCATATCAGACAGTTTCGATTCCGAAGCCGCCCCCAACCCATCCGCTTCGTAGACAAAGTCCTCTCGGCAAATTCGATTACCTTGTTGAAGAATGATCGCTCGCTGAATAAGGTTTTCCAGCTCCCGCACATTACCCGGCCAAGCCTGCTTGGCCAGGAAAGCCTTTGCGCTTTCATCCAATGTGATTGGCGCCGTACCAGATTGATGTTTTTTTATAAATAAATTTGCCAAGGGAACAATATCAAGCACACGCTCTCTGAGAGGGCGCCATTTTATTGGGAATACATTTAAGCGGTAGTACAAGTCCTCTCGAAACCGGCCTTGTGAAACCTCCTGCTCTAAATCCCGGTTAGAGGTGGCAATAACTCGCACATCGAGGGGGATAAGCGCCTTCCCACCAATACGCTCTACCTCTTTCTCTTGTAAAACACGCAGCAATTTGGCCTGCAAAGAAATATCCATTTCTGAGATTTCATCCAGCAACAAAGTGCCGCCATTTGCTTGCTCGAATTTTCCACTTTTTGCCTGATAAGCACCGGTAAAAGCGCCTTTCTCATAACCAAATAAAATTGACTCCAGCATGTTGTCAGGAATGGCCGCACAGTTAATCGCCACGAATGGGCAATCAGAGCGATGAGAGTGCTGGTGAATATAATTTGCGAGCACCTCCTTGCCCGTGCCGCTTTCCCCCAAAACCATCACCGTTGCTTCGCTTTTTGCGAGGCGTTTTGCCAGTGAAAATATGCGTTTTGTATAAGGGTCTTGCGCAACAATGTCATCGCACTGCGAAATAGACGCATCAGGCAATAATTCCGCCACCTTTTCCAGCAGGGTTTTTACATCAAAAGGCTTTTGCAAATAATCCACCGCGCCAAGTTGCATGGCGTTTACTGCGCCATCAATAGATCCGTAAGCCGTCGCCATAATAACCGGTATTTCAGGGTGTTTTTTTTGTATATGACGCAACAAAGTTTCCCCATCCATCACCGGCATGTGATTATCGGTGATGACTAAATCAAGGGACTCCTTAATCAGCAAATCTTCAATACGCACCAGTGCCTGCTTGCCATTTTCTGCGTGCGTGCAATGGTACCCCGATAGAGACAACGTTTCAGTCAAAGCGACACGCAGCGCTTGATCATCCTCTACCACAAGAATCGAGTATGCTTGTTTATTCATCGCCAATCACTCCACTATTAACTGCGCGCACCCTATTGTTTGCGGCCTCCTTTCCACTCGTCATACAGGGTAGACTAACCAAAAAACAACAACCGGTATCAGCAGCCAGATCATCCCGGTCAGAAAAAACAGAAATCTTCCCGTCATGGGCCTCTATCACTGTTTTAACAATGGGCAAGCCCAGCCCTGTTCCGACACTTTTTGTGGTATAAAATGGGGTAAAAATTTGCTTGGCTTGCTCGTCATTAAGCCCAGGGCCATTATCACTAACACGAATATTAATATGCGAGTTCCCGTCAAAATCTGCCTGTAAATCAACATTCACCGGCAGTGCCTGCGCCTGAAATGCATTTTGAATCAGGTTCCCAAACGCACCCACTAAGGAGATTTTGTTACAACGAATAACCTGATGCGCCACCAACTCACTCTCATCGTAAGAAAAATTCAGTGTGCCGCCTTCCGCGCAGGCGACGTCTTCACAGTGGGCCTCAATCTCGCTAAACAAGTCCCCCACCTTTATCCACTCTTCCAGCTCAACGCTGCCCCGCACATACACGAGCATGTCGGTAATTTGTTGATTGATACATTCCAGCCGGTTTTGAAGCTTGCCCGCATACCGGACACGCTGCGCGTCCTCCACCACCGTTTCTGTTAAATGGCTACCGTATAACATTGCAGTGGAAAGCGGCGTCCGAATCTGGTGGGCCAAAGAGGCCATCATTTTGCCCATTTCAGCCAGGCGCTGCTGATGACTGAGCTGGCTTTGAAGATTACGTGTTTCGGTGAGATCAAGAAGAATAACAATTTGGCCGCTGGCGTCGTCCAGCGAGGCCGTATCCAGCGTCACCCGTCGGCCATTGCGCAATGAGATTTCGTGGCCGTCATCATCACGAGGAGAAAACTCAGTTTGAATTACGCTTAGCCACGACTCACCCACTTCGATATGGCTAAACAGGCGTGTCGCATAATCATTAATATGCTCTATAACGCCCTTGCCATCCAGCATGACGACCCCGCACGGTAACTGATGCAGAAGCCTCTCGAATAATTGAGTATGCTTGTAGCGGGTTTGAGGCCCTTCGCCGACACGAAGCTCAAGTTCGCTGAGCTTTCGCTTAAGCCCTTGCACTTCGTCTTTGAGGGAATGAATCTGCTCTCTCGCTTTAAAGAGGGAGCTAGGAGGGGGTGATGCGGGTTGATCCGTATGAAAGATTAGACTCTGCGCCTCGTCATCGTGGCCCGAAGTGGGCGCAATGAGAGCGCTTAAAATAGAAGCGTCATGCTGACCTTTATACGGGGCTTCTCGCTGCCCTTTATATTGCTCTTTGCATTGCTCTTTACCTTGCTCTATTCGTTGTTCCATAGCATCCACACTTTTAATCAGTATGAGTGCCATAACGCAAAAACCAGGCCAGTTTTATTTCGTGTTAATTAACAACGATTTAGTAAAACCCCGGCCGAGAGGGAGTCAAAGACCCGTCGCCAACTTCCTTTTTATGCATGCCATACTTACGCATTTTTTCTACCAAAGTGGTACGGCGAATCCGTAAGCGCTCTGCTGCACGGGCAACCACACCACCGGTATCGTCCAAAGCCTGACGAATCAGGTTACTTTCTTGCTTGGCGAGATACTCTTTTAAATCAAGCCCCTCAAGAGGAAGCAATGTGGAGTCTGAGTCGCCTGCATAATGCTGCTCATGGGATTGTTGCTCTTGTGAACTAACGAACTCCTCTTCTTTCACATCAATGTGACGGAATTTTGCCGGTAGTTCCTGCACACCAATCACACCATAGGGATTAGTAATCACCAAACGCTCAACCAAATTCGCCAACTCCCGCACATTGCCCGACCAATGATGGTGACACAAAGACATGATCGCACTGGAATTAAAACGAATAGACCCACGCTTTTCTGTTTCAATGCGTTTAATTAACTCGTTGATTAGAAGAGGGATATCCTCCGTGCGCTCACGCAGGGGCGCCACCTCAATAGGAAACACATTTAAACGGTAATACAAGTCTTCACGAAAACGGCCCGCCTCAATGGCTTCCTCCAAATTGTTATGGGTGGCCGCAATGATCCTAACGTCAGCCTTGATTGATTTGGCGCTGCCTACCCGCTCGAAACACCGCTCTTGCAAAACTCGCAATAACTTTACCTGCATATGCAAAGGCATATCACCAATTTCATCCAGAAACAGTGTACCTCCTTGCGCCAACTCAAAACGACCCGCCCGACTATTGATCGCACCCGTAAACGCACCTTTTTCATGGCCGAACAATTCGCTTTCAAGAAGCTCTTGAGGAATCGCTCCGCAATTAACGGGAATAAAAGGCTTATCACGGCGATGAGAATGAAAATGTAAATTACGCGCCACCACTTCTTTACCTGTGCCCGACTCCCCTGTAATGAGCACATTCACCTCTTTATCGGCCACCTGCGCCATTAGCTCTCTCACCCGAGAAACACCACGGCTTGTGCCCACTAAACTGCGGAACAAGGTGCACTCCCGACGCGCACCTCGCCCCTCCAAACTTAATTTTTGCTTTTGAAAAATTTGTGCGCGATGCAACGTGTCATTAAGCTGACTGTAGCTGGGTAGCCAATCAAACTGCGCGATAACATGGTTATTTGCCTGCGAAGAAAAATCGTGCCCATGGTTGCCCAGGGTAATAATGGCCGTGTTCGGTTGCAAAGAAACAACCGAAGAAAGCACGTCCAGAATATTACCCTGTAGAGAGACTTCACCGATGACAATACACAGCGGCAGTGCTTCTGGGTCAGATCGACCTGATAAAATAGATTCCCAGTCGGTACTCGAAGCACCAAAAACAGTTTCGCCAATAAACCCAAAAATAACCGCCAGATCGTGCCTACGGCCCTTATTATCATCGACAACCAAAATCCCGTGCTCAGCAAACATAAACATCCTTACAACAACAATATTCTGGCCACAGATCCCTTGCAGCCGCCTAAATGTGGCTGATTGCCAATATATTGGCCCGCCCAAATAAATATAGAACATATTTTGACACTTGCCCAATTTTTGACGAAATAATGTCAAAAACTAGGCAGGCGCCAGAAAACCACCTGTCATAGAATATTCGTTTTCGTCGAGCTTATAAATAATGAAGGGCGTCTCTAAAAATAGTGATTTTCATGTGACAGCAAGAAAGCCTTGCACGGACGACTGCATGGACACAGGAGGTAAAGCAATGCATGGCGCAATTGCAGAGAGCCGCAGTGTATAAGGCATACACGAGAATTCAAGTACGGAGCTTATGCACACAATGTGCTGTATGCCGGTTTTGTAGGAGCCTTAACCGGTGACGCAGCTATCGCGTGAGATAGTACATTTT
>JAHRVS010000180.1 GCA_019090565.1 Gammaproteobacteria bacterium | reverse complement strand
TTCGCCCTCTACTAGCCAGTTCTCGAAGTGAGCTTGAAGCGTATGCGCAGCACCATGCTCTTGTGTGGATAGAAGACCCTTCGAATGCGGAACTTTGTTTCGATCGAAATTATTTGCGCCGAGAAATCATGCCTCGCTTGGAAGAGCGATGGCCGGGTGTGAATGACACCTTTTCCAGAGCGGCCGAATTAAACCAGGAAACGGTGGCTCTGCTGGAGGAGCTGGCCGAGCAAGACTTCCATGCAGTGGGTGTCGAAAGGGATCAAGGGTTATGTCAAACGCAGCCAAGCCAAAAGCTACTGTGTCAAAAGCAGCTTAGGCAGATGACAGGCCCTCGCATTAATAATTTACTTCGGTATTGGCTTAGTCAATCCGGTCGCCCCCTGCCCAGCCGCGTTAATTTAATGCGCATCTATCAAGAGCTGGTGCTTGCAGACGTTTCGGGTGTGGCAGTGGTGGAGTGGGCTGGGGCAGAAGTGCGTGTGTTTGATGGTCGGCTTTATTGTATGGCGAACCTAGGGGAAGTTCCGGCTATTGGTTCGCGCTTGATTTGGAGCAGCGCAAACGCCAGCGAACAGTTCGATTGCGGCTCGCAGATGGGTATGTTGTCTAGTCGTTTAACCCTTGGTCAGGGGCTTAATGTGCAGATGTTTGAGGATGCACGCAAACAAGGCGTGTTGACGGTAAAATGGCGAGAAGGGGGGGAGCGCTGCCAGCCGGACGGCCGGCCTCATAGCCAGCTGCTAAAAAAGCTACTGCAAGAATACCGTGTGCCACCGTGGTTAAGGAGTCGCTTGCCTATGGTTTGCATCGGAGAAACCTTGGTTGCAGTACCGGGTTTATGGGTCTGCAAAGGTTTTTCCGTTGGCCCTGGTGAAGAGGGTCGTAGTTTGTATTGGCAGTCAGCTATAAATGGCTCATGAAAGATGGCCGAGATGACGTCCGCTTAGTGCAGGTGCAGCTAAGTGGGCAAAAAACTATAAGGCTCGGCATTCACCGGCTTATTAAAAATGACGCCGTTGTTATCTAGCCGCGCCGCGACGTCTCCGTTCGAAATGCCATCGAATAATTCAGTGCCCCCCCTCTACAAATGTACCGCCGATGAAGGTTTGAGGAATGCTCGCGCATTCGGGCTGATCTTTTAAAACCTGGCAAAAATTGCCACCGCGGTTATTGCGTTGGTAGGCCGCCGAGTCTAAACCTACCGATACGTAGGGGATCTCGTATTCAGCAAGCAGTTTTCGCGCCGCCCTCCGTTTTGCTTTGTGCAGTGCCGCTATTGAGTATCTGGTAATTGTCGGGTTCGCAAACCATAATTTTGGTTTTGGGGCTCTGTGCTTTCAGGGTTCTTGATGCGCCATTCAATGCTGACGTTTTCTGCCATGGTCACTCATTTGTGCCAGTTAAGCGGATAGCTTTCCAGGTTCTGCATGTTCATCGTGCATGGTATGTGCTACTCCTGCTTCTCATTCGGTTCGGACCATTGCCGGCGATTGATCGCGTAATTAATGATGCGCCCTTTAAAGGGTAGTGCCAGCATGCCGAGCAATTGATTGACCTGTTTCGGGTCGCGGTGCTGGTGAATTCCCAGCACCATGTCTTTATGGCCCTTGCGAGCCTGGTCTTTATACGTTCCGAAGAGCCTGTCCCACCAGGGGAGATTAAAACCAAAGTTACTGTTTGCCTCGTCGTCATCTATTGAATGATGAACGCGATGCATATCTGGCGTAACGGTAATGAGCCGTACCCGTTTATCCACTTTTTTTGACAAATGAATATTGCCATGGTTAAACATGGCGGTGGCATTGAGTAATACTTCAAAAATAATGACCGCCACCACAGAGGGGCCTAAAACCACGATGGCCGCCATTTTGACGAGCATCGATAACGCGATTTCAAAAGGGTGGAAGCGTGCGCCGGTGGTGACGTCGTAGTCCAAATCGGCATGGTGCATGCGATGCAGGCGCCATAAAGCGGGCACCGAATGCATGAGGACGTGCTGAAGGTAAATGGTGAAATCAAGAACGACGACGGCAAAAACAATTGCAGCGGACGAGTCCAGCGCAAAGTGATTGAGTAGCCCCCAGCCTTCTCGAGAACAGAATGCGGCAAGACCAATGGCCGCAGTGGGAAACAACAAGCGCACAACAACACTATTTAGCGCGATTAAGCCGAGATTGTTCAGCCAGCGCCCCCCTTTAGAAAGGCTGAGTGCGCGCCGAGGGGCTAGGTGCTCCCATGCAGCCACCGCAGTAAATACACCAAAAAATGCCGTTAAGCGAATGGGGATTTCGTAACTAATAAGCAGCGCTTCAAGAGACATGTATTCCACCTGTTTTTGTCGTAAGTATCCAACGAATTCCAACAACTTGTTAGAGCAATTAAGCAAATAATTTAGCACCACTGGCTAAATAGGCCGTGGTTTTTGGCGCACCGGCAATTTCAACTCCCTCAATGAGGTCGCTCTCAATGATCCCTTTTGCTTTAACGCACGCGGGGCACAACCATATTTTTCCGCCATTATCGATAAATGTTGTCATAAGGTCTTTTTTTAAGGGCTCGTAGCCATCTGCTGCCAGCTTGTCGGCGACGCCTTTAGCGATGGGCGTTTCTCAGTTACGGGGCGCTTAATTATATTTTCAAGCAGGACCGCCAAAGTGCCCTCCAGTGGGCGCAAAAGGCAACCCTGAATTTTCCATTGCCTTCGTGGAGGAAAAGCTTTTTTATCAGAAGAAGCCAGAGCAGATTTCTTTCTACATCAATGGGCTAAGAAGGGCTGGCGTGCAGTAGCGCTCCTGTTCTATTCAAGGGTACAACAACCCTGCTATTCAGTGCTGGCAGTGCGCAGGGGGTTGGGGTTTCATTGTGCTAAAGGGGGCTTTCTGCTACCATTCTCAGCGGCTGATTCGGTTTTTTGTATTTGTGCGGGCGCATTCTAGCTGCGCGCGACGATTGATCATCCAATACCTCTTTTTACAATCCCAAGCTAATCAATCATGGTAATTTGATGACACGATAT
>JAHRVS010000179.1 GCA_019090565.1 Gammaproteobacteria bacterium | reverse complement strand
TGGCTTCCCAAGACAAAAAAGACTTCCCCATTGTTATTTGCTGTTTTCACGGGCATAGCAGTCTTTCTGCAGCCAGCTTTTTTTCCGAAAAAGGCTTTACCAATGTCTACAGCCTAGATGGCGGCTACACAGCATGGGCGCTGGCCAACCCCAGTTAAATAAATGCCTCTGGCCACATTTACTCTGGCCTTAACCGCTTACCCCGGCCTTAACAGCCTAGATCCAAGTTAATACCTTACCCCTGCCTTAATAAATGACTTCGAAGCAGATTAAGCGCGGCGGTGCTAATGGCATGCTGACTGTACTCTTTGCTGCCTGTCACTTGATCGTCTATGCGAAGCTGCTCACTCTTTGACACTAGGTAAATTTGGCTACGTTGCACCAAAAGTGCATCATTTTCATCCTTCACACCCTCAAATTCGGTGATAATCAAAGCCAAGTCAGATTGTGACGTTTCTCTGAGTGTCTTTGCCAAGCAAAAGTAGTTAACGTTTCCCCCTTCTGACTCAGGGGCGTGAAGCATACCGGCCAAATCGGCACCCTCTTCAAAAAAATAGGCGCGTTTAACCGGCGCCACCGTCTGAGACGATGAATTCAGAAGCCGCACAAAAGCACCCGCACTGGCACTTTCTGCACAAGTGAGGCTAAGATGTTTTTCCGCCAACAAGGCCGCAACAACGCTTGCAAGGCACCCCTCAGGTTCATTACCCCAGCCTTCAATGGCAAAAAGGCAGTCACTCAAGGTGATTCTCATTGCTTCACACCGAGTATCGTAATCTTCTGTGCTGCACAACGGTGAAAAGCGTAATTTAACTTGCACCTCTCTGCCCATTGCCCGATAACTCAGGCTCACATTTTGATAGGAAAACTTACCTATTTTTTCTTGTAGATTAGATTCGCCTAGTCCGGTGGTTCTAAATGTGACCAGCTTTTGTGGTTTTAAATTAAACTGTTTTAGCAGGGTTGGCTTTAACTCTTGTTCAAACATGGCTTTCATTTCACCCGGCACGCCGGGCAAAAAAGCCATCATGGCCCGGTTTAGCTGCAAATAAAAACCCGGAGCGGTGCCCCAGTAGTTGTCTATGCGGGTTGCACCCTCAGGCAGCCAAACTTGTTTTTCATTGGCTTTGACCATTTTACGGTTTAGGCGGCTGAACATGCCTTTCATTAAGCCCATAGCAAGCGCGTCATACACTAATTTTTTGGCGCACACGTTTGCAACAGCCTCAGCGGTAAGGTCATCGTCGGTGGGACCTAGGCCTCCGCTGCATAGCACCAAGTCACTGCGCTGGCTCGCATCCTTAAGCACTTGCTCTATGTCTGCAATACGATCTGGCACAGTGCTATGGCGCACCACATCGAACCCCAGTAGAACGAGCTGTTCTGAAAGCCAAGCCGCATTGGTATCGATGGTTTGCCCGGTGATCACTTCGTCGCCTTGCGAGATAATTTCAACTGTATTCATGCACTACTCTCCTTTTTACCCATCATAGCTGTCCTATACTCAATCTAGAAATAGCCTTTTGGGCTATACGAATTTTTCATCAAGGGCACTAACCTGTGCAATATAGCTATGGATTTTAAAAAATATTTGAAACACCTTGTGGATGAAGACGGCTCCGACTTGTACCTCAGCACCCGCGCCGTACCCAGCGCCAAAATTTTTGGCAAACTCATGCCCATTGATGACACGCCTTTGGCACCAGGCGTTGTCGAAGCGCTTGCAAGCAGCTTGATGGATGAAGGTCAGAATAAAGAATTCGCCAACCGACCAGAGATGAACCTGGCAATTTCTGAGCCAGGCATAGGCCGGTTTCGTATTAATATATTTAAACAGCGTAATCAATGCGCCATGGTGGTTCGCTCAATTAAAACAGATATTCCAAAATATGAAGACCTCGGCTTACCGGAAATCTTACCCAAATTAATCATGCAAAAACGCGGGCTCATCCTTTTTGTAGGCGGAACCGGCTCTGGAAAATCGACATCCCTCGCATCACTGATAGATTACCGCAATACCAATAGCGCAGGGCATATTATCACTATAGAAGACCCGGTCGAGTTCGTGCACTCCCACAAAAAAAGCATCGTTAATCAACGTGAAGTGGGCGTCGACACCCTTACCTACCAAGATGCCTTGGAAAACACGCTGCGCCAAGCTCCCGACGTGATACTTATTGGCGAAATCCGTTCGGCAGAAACCATGGAGCACGCACTCGCATTCGCTGAAACCGGCCACCTCTGCATTTCAACCTTGCATGCCAACAATGCCAACCAAGCCATTGACCGTATCGTTAATTTTTTCCCGGAAGAACGTCACAAGCAAGTTTTTCAAGATATATCCCAAAACCTAAGGGGTTTTATATCCCAACGATTAATCCCTACTAAGGATGGAAAACGGGCTGCCGCCATCGAAGTGTTGCTCGGCACACCCTTGGTGTGTGATTTAATTAAGCGCGGCGATGTGGGCTCATTAAAAGAAGTTATGCAGAAATCCGAAAACCTTGGCATGCAAACCTTCGATACCGCGTTACTCTACCTGTATCAAAAAGGGAAAATAACTTTAGATGAAGCGCTTAAAAATGCAGACTCAAAAAATAATTTACGTTTGAAAATCACCCTTTCTGAAGGCAGCGGTGATGCGGCAAATGATAACAAACCCAAAAATGGCGAGAATTCAGAAAACGAGGGGCTTTCGCTATCTCTTGAAGCCATGCCAGAAGAAGGCAACGACAAAAACGAAGATGACGATTTTTCTGCGCTCGGATAAAACCCTCTAAAAACACCCATAAAAAAGCCGGCAATTATGCCGGCTTTTTTATTTGAAAGGCCGATTAAAGCACCTTTCTATTTAACCATCCCTTAATGGGATCTTTAAGAGTGCCTTTAAGGAATGGTTAACAACACTTTCACCTTGCTGCTTATGGAATCGGCGCTCATATAGCCGATACTATTCTTATTTTCAGACAACCAAACCAGCATAGCTTCTTCACTGCTTACTTGGTCAAGGGGCCTGCCTTTACCCGTAAAGATGCGGTTTGCCCAATAAGCTTTCATTTTACCTGGGTCTTTGCCAACCACCTTACTATCAAACTCGACCTTAATAGCATTGGTATCCGGCAAAGTCACTGGGCGTACCTTTTTACCTTTTAGTTTGGCGGTTTTACCCAGAAAAAGCTTTTTTAACGCAGCCATATCAACTGCTGCAATATCACTTTTTGCGTGAGTAACCACCATTACTTCAGCCGTGGAAAATCCAGACAGAAGGCAACAGAGTATCCCTGTAGCAAGTGCTTTGTTGTTCATATCACTATCTCCTGTTTAGAATACCATCGTAAGGGCAACTTGAAGCTTAAGTACTTCGTCGGGCACATCACCGGTAAAAGTAGTCAAGTCTGGTAGTTCGTTAAACAAACCCG
>JAHRVS010000178.1 GCA_019090565.1 Gammaproteobacteria bacterium | reverse complement strand
TCTGGTTCTGGTTCTGGTTCCTGAGTATGACTTTGAGCAGGTTCGCCCTCACTCAGCATGTCAAAGATCTCTTCATTTACCGCTGCACGGGTCTTTTCTGGAGTTCCTGTCGCCGCGGGGGATAAACTTCGTTCTGAGGGAACACTTTGCTCGGCCTGCTGCCCGTATTCCCCGTCGTTCGACACCCCATCAGGTGCTTCTCCCTGATCAGGCGCCTTGAGTAAGTCATCGAAATACCCCGCAAGCACGTCCTGTTTGGAACTGGTGACAGGCTTAAAGGCAGTGACGTTTTTCTTTTTGGCAGCCATCGCTAAACCGCCTGTTTGCTCACGCTGAGCGAACCAATAGTCAGGTGTTTCAATAGAGTTCGGTAAGCCCTGACGCCTCTCGCACTTGGCATGAACTGTGAGGGAGTAACACCCGCCTGGCTGGCATCACGAAATTTGGTGTCAATGGGTATCATTGCCGGCCAAATCGTCCCTTCATACTGCTGGCGTAATAAACGAAGGCTTTCTGTGGACGCATGGGTACGCCGGTCATACATCGTAGGAACGATGGTGTAGTCCACCTCTTTACCCAGCGACCGCGTAAGCATATGCACAGTATTCATCATGCGCTCTAGCCCCTTCATGGCCAAGAATTCGGTTTGCACCGGTATCAAAACCTTGTCGCTGGCTGCCAAGGCATTGATAAGCAACACCCCCAACAATGGCGGCGTATCCACGAGCACGTAATCGTACTTATCTTTCATTTCCCCCAGAGCCAGTTGCAACACCCGCCCCATACCATCTTTTAAACCCATTTTTTTTTCGATGGTAACCAACGCGGTGGTAGAGGGGAGCAGGTGAAGGCAACCTAAGCTGGTTTGGTGCAAAAGGTTTTCTGGAGAAAGCGGCTGCTTCAAGTGAAAACGCTCGAAAAGATCATAGACCGACGGGTAACCATCGTCTGGGCTAAGGCCAAAATAACAGCTCAGGGAGCCATGGGGGTCCATATCGACCATCAGCACCCGCTTCCCGCCCTGGGCCAACAAACCTGCCAAGGAAACAACGGTGGTCGTTTTTCCTACGCCACCCTTTTGATTTGAAACTGTCCAGATTTCCATTACGATTCACTGCGGCTGATTAGCATTGGGTTCTTCTTCAGACTGAATATCGTTGGTAAAAAGTAAGCCGCCATCATTAAGCCTAATACCCCAAGGTTTTTCCTTCACGGTATCCTCGGCAGGCGCTTCCAGTGAAGAGGGGGATTCTGAGCCTATAGCGCTTTGTGTTAGTTGGTCTGCTTCCCCTGTTTCAGTGCTTTGTTGATCTAAGCGGGTGCTTTGCTGTGCTTGCTCTTCACTCGTTGCGCTGCTTGGCGCGTCAAATTCTCGCCGCAAGCTATTACCCTTTGAGATAATAAGTACGACTCGCCTATTTTGTTGTCGGCCTTCGACTGTACTGTTATCGGCAACCGCTTGAAACTCGCCATAACCCACTGCTGCCAGGCTTTCTGGGTCCATGCCGTTTGTAATAAGCACCTCCAATACCGCTACCGCTCGCGAAGAAGACAGCTCCCAGTTTGATGAGAAGTAAATGTTATGGATGGGCATGTTGTCGGTAAAACCCTCTACCTGGACGGGGTTGTCGTACTCTTTAATGATCTTAGCCAAATCTTCGATAATCGGAATAGCGCCCGGATGTAAATCTGCAGCCCCACTGGCAAAAAGCAGGCTGCTTTTTATTTCCACTTCGATCCAGTCATCATTGCTTTTAACTGAGATATTCTCATCGTCAATCTGGGCATAAAATTCTTTTTCTATTTTTCCGGATATCTCATTGAGCTCTATCACCTCTTCGGCCTCTTGTTCCCTCAAGGTTGATTCGCGTTCGCTTTCTAATACTGATGGCTGGGTTTTGGCTTCATCTGGAATAGGTTGAATTTGTGGGGTGCCACTGTCGTCAAAAATGGGAAGTGAACTGCCTGGCTGACTAAAAGAGGTGACTAATGCATCGGACAGAACTCGATACTTCCCTTCATTAACAGAAGAAATCGAATACATCACTACAAAAAAAGCAAACAGCAAGGTAATAAAATCTGCGTAAGAAATTATCCAGCGGTCAGGGTTTTGCACTTCAGGATTGACTTTTCTTCGCCGCCGAATATACGCCATAATCTTATCTCACGGCAGCACGACAGAAGTGGTCGTCAAGTGAGGAGAAAATACGAGGGTAGCGCTAAATCCAGTGACGGCCATTCGTAGGGCGCTGACCTGTGGATTAGGGTGCACGAAGGAGGCGTTCGTCACTTGCATACCCCTCAGAATACCCTGTGCGTTATTAGACTTCATACTAGGTAAGACCTTAAACGTAATTCAATGGCCCTTGGGTTATCGCCTTCGGCAATCGCTGTAATCCCCTCCAGTAACATTTCTTGGTATTGCACCATCGACTGGGAGACCATTTTTATTTTGGCTGCACACGGCAAGCAAATCAGGTTGGCGAAACCTACGCCATAAATAGTGGCAATAAAAGCCGTGGCAATGCCAGCACCAAGCATAGAAGGGTCAGCCAGGTTATTCATCACGTGAATCAGACCAAGCACTGCGCCAATAATGCCTATCGTTGGGGCGTAGCCGCCCATGCTTTCAAAGACCTTCGCCGCTTCGAGGTTTCTACTTTCATAAATAATGATGTCATTTTCCAATACAGAACGAATGGATTCTGGCTCGTTACCATCTACCAGTAGCTGTAAACCTTTTTGTGCGAACAAGTCTGTTTCTTCTTCAATAATTGGCTCTAAACCCAACAAACCCTCTTTTCTTGCTGTAACACTCCAATAAGACATGGTGTTAATTCCCTTCTCGATTTCTGGTACTGGTGGAACAAACACCCAGCCAAGAAGGTTAATTGCGCGCTTTATAATCACAGAGGATGTTTGCAAAAACACGGCTCCCAACGTGCCCCCTAAAACGATGAGTGCCGCAGGAAAATTTATCAGGGCAGAGATATGCCCGCCATCAAGGTAGTTGCCCAATAAAATGGCACCTATCCCCATTACGAGGCCCAGCACCGTTAACACATCCATACCTAGGAACCTGCTTTAAAAATATCAGCAAGAAGATCAAGTGATAACACCGCATCTGCAGAGCCACTTTTTACCACTGCCCCAGGCATCCCGTTCACGACACAACTTGCTTCGTCTTGCACCCAAATGGTTGAACCCTGCCTCTTAAGCATTTTACAACCTTCCATTCCATCGGAGCCCATGCCTGTCAACACGAGCGCAAGGGATTTTCTACTTGGGTCTTTTGCGGCGGAAGCATATAAGACGTCAACACAGGGTGCATATTCCAGTTCGGCGCGATGCGCCATCACGTTGAGTTGTTTTCGGTTGTTTTTGTCAAACATGAGTTGTTTGCCTCCCGGAGCCAGATATACGGTGCCCCGTCTCAATACATCCCCCTGCTCTGCTTCTTTTACCTGCAGTTTTGAAATGCTGTTTAGTCGTTTTGCGAAGGTGTCTGTAAAATATTCTGGCATGTGCAGGGCAATGACAATGGGCAGAGGGAAGTCGCCGCTGACACTTGTCAATAAACGGGTTGCTGCGGCTGGGCCGCCGGTGGAGCAGCCAATTAACAGCACATCAAAACTGCTTAATTTTGCTAATTTATCGGGGCGTCTTAATTTGACCGATGAGGCTGAGGCATTTTTTCCCTTAGCCAAAACACTGGTTTTTCCTTCTCTGTGCCGCTCTTTTTTTAATGCGGCAGGGGCCGCCTGTTTAGCGGGCGCGGCGCTTGTTAGCGCAATGAGGCGTTTGTACAGTTCATTTTGGGTTTTTGAAGTGGTTTTGGCAAAGGACTCAAAATCTTTAAGCAGATAATCTGCCGCACCTGCATCCAGCGCATCTAAGGTTATTTTGGCGCCGTCGTAACTCAGGGATGAGAGCATTAATATGGGAACCGACTTTTGGGCCATAATCTCCCGCACAGCGGTAATGCCATCCATGCCAGGCATTTCGTAATCCATGGTAATCAACCCAGGATTTAGGCTCTCTGCTTTTTTAATTGCCTCCCTGCCATTCAAAGCCGTCCCAATGACTTTGAAGTCACCAAAACTATTGATAAGCTTACATATTTGTTGGCGAAAAAAACTTGAGTCGTCAACAACGAGCACACCTATCGCCATGGTTTCTCCGTTAATACCGATAATGGCACTGTAAAATTAGTTGCCTAAAAATTTATTTCTGATGGGTAATCTCCCGCTTTGGCGAGCTGTTAGGTGTACTGCTTTATCAAGCTAGGAACATCCAGAATAATGGCTATGGACCCATCACCGGTAATGGTGGCGCCCGACATACCTGGCGTCCCATGTAACATTTTACCCAGCGGCTTGATAACCACCTCTTCTTGGCCAATCAGCTGGTCCACCACTAACCCTACTTTTGTCGTACCGACGGTGACTACCACCACATGAGCTGAATCAAGCACCAAATTTCCCTTGTGCCCAGGCACCAGCCACCTTTTTAGATAAAAAAGTGGTACTGCCTTGTCCCGAACAATGACCACTTCTTGCCCATCCAGCACATTGGCGCGATCAAGATCGAGGTGGAATATTTCGTTGACGCTAACCAGTGGCAGTGCAAAAGCTTGATCCCCAAGCTTCACCATCAAGGTCGGCATAATGGCCAAGGTCAGTGGCACTTTAATTGCGATCAGCGTTCCCACATCGAGTTCAGACTGAATCGTAATGCTGCCGTTAAGCTGGCCTATTTTTGTTTTCACCACATCCATGCCTACACCGCGACCGGATACGTCTGAAATTTCTGCTTTGGTTGAAAAGCCAGGGTGGAAAATTAGATTAAAGGCTTCTTCGTCACTGAGGCGCTCGGCAGCTTCTTCATCCATCATGCCTTTTTCAACGGCTTTACCACGCAGCATATCGGGGTCCATCCCGCCACCATCGTCTCTAATTGAAAGAATGATGTGGTCGCCTTCTTGTTCTGCCGAAAGCAGTATTTTACCGATGCGCGGTTTACCTGCCGCCTCCCGATCACTAGGCATCTCAATGCCGTGGTCAACGGAATTTCTCACCAAGTGAACCAATGGATCAGACAGGGCCTCGACCAAGTTCTTGTCGAGGTCTGTGTCTTCGCCTTCAAGCTCTAGGTTTATTTCTTTTTTGAGGTTCCGTGCTAAGTCTCGCACTACTCTAGGGAATCGTCCGAAGACCTTTTTAATAGGCTGCATTCGCGTTTTCATCACGGACATTTGAATGTCAGCGGTGACAACATCTAGGTTCGCTACAGCTTTTTGTATATTTTCATCACTGCTTGCCAACCCCAATCGAACCAAACGATTTCTCACCAGAACCAGCTCACCCACCATGTTCATGATGTCATCAAGCCGTTTGGTATCCACTCGAACGGTGGTTTCTGCTGTGGCTGACGCGGCTTCTTTCCCGGTTGCTTTTTTTCCTGCAGCGGGTGCCTTGGGTTTTGCTGCAGCCGCAGGAGTGGGTGGCGCCTTGCTTGCTGCGGCCTTGGCAACGGGAGCAGGTGTTGATGCTTTTGGCGCGGCCGGAGCACTCGGTGCTGGTGCTGGTGCTGCGGGCGCGGCACCAGCCTTTGCCGCAGTGGGGCCAGCTCCTTTGCCATATAATTCGTCTAGCAGTGCGTCGAATTCATTATCGGTGATCAATCCAGCGTTACTATCAGCAGCCGGTGCTTGCGCGCTGTCTTGCGTCGCTGCTGCGGCGCTGGGTGCAGCCGTGGGGCCCGCTGCTTTACCATGCAGGTCATCAAGCAAGGCTTCGAACTCATCATCGGTAATCAGCTCGCCTGCGGAGGAAGTCGAACTTTCTTTCGGCGTGACCTCGGCACTGTCATCAGCACTCTCACTAGCAGCAGCGCTTTCATTTTTCTCTGCGCCGATACTACCCAGCAAGGCAGCCAGCTCGTCCTCAGTGACCTCGTCGTCACCACTTTCAGCGCCGCCATCAGCAGCGTCGTCGTCCATGCCAAATAGGTCGTCGTCATCGTCATCGTCATCGGCGCTGGATGCTGCAGGTGCGTCGTCGTCAAGGCCAAACAAGTCCTCTTCGTCATCATTGGATGCTTCGGCTGCTGGAGGAGCTGTTTCGTCTTCTTTAACTGCGCTCAGCAAGTTTCCCACTTGATCATCGCTGATCCCTTGGTCTGCCGCGCTAACCACTTGATCGTCGCTAATCGGGGGCTCTGAAGGCGGCTCAGCTTCAGCCTGCGCGGGTACGTCAGCGGGTATTTCCCCGTTTCCAATTTTAACTAAACGATCAAGAGCCTTAATAATATGCTCGGGAGCGGGTGTCAGGTCTTCACGGGCTTTCACCTGCTCGAACATTTCATTAACGGTGTCCAGTGTCTGTAGCACGACATCCATCAACTCTGCATTCACCTTCAGCTTAGTATTTCTCAATAAATCAAATACGTTTTCAGCAACGTGGCACAGTGCAACAAGGTTATCCAGCTGCAAAAACCCACCACCACCTTTAACGGTATGAAAGCCCCGAAATATAGCGTTCAATAAGTCATAGTCGTCGGGTCGCTGCTCTAGATCAACCAGTTGTTCTGAGAGTTGCTCTAGGATCTCTCCCGACTCTATAATAAAATCTTGTAGTATCTCGTCATCTTGATCGAAGCTCATTCCTTTAACTCCTTAGAATCCGAGACTTGAGAGTAGGTCGTCAACGTCATCCTGTCCGGAAACAACATCTGAGCGTTTTTCCTTATTGATAATCGGCCCCTCTGCCTCTGTCGCAGGTTTCGCGTCATCCGTCAACGCTGAAGTCTCAATACCCGCAAGCTCCTCTACCGTGCCGGCCGTTTTAACGATGTCCACCAAGCTGCTTTCAAGTTCTTGCACAAGCTGAATAACACGCTTGATGACCTGCCCTGTTAAGTCTTGGTAGTCCTGAGCAAGTAGAATATTAGACAGGCTTTGGCTCAACTCTTCAGATGCGGTAATGGTTCCGTCAAGGAATACACCCATTTTGGTATGCAGCGCCCGAAACTGGGCGGGATCTATCTCACCTTTTAATACTTTGTCCCACTCTGGTTTCAAATCTGCGGCGGTCATTTGAATCTTTTTTGCCGTTGGGATTGCCTCCTCGACCATGTCCATGGTTTTGTTGGCAGCATCTTCAGTGAGAGAGATAACGTAACCAAGGCGGTCTGAGGCATCAGAAATTCGAGATATTTCTTTTTGATCTTCTTGGGCTAAACCAATATCAATATGAAAGTCAGTAATGGCGTTGTGTAAACTTCGGGTTAACCTCCCCAGCTCTTCAAACAACGTGACATCTTTAGCCCTATTTAATTCTTCTAGCACCTTAAAGGCTTCTAAAGAGTCGCCATTTTCCAGTTTTTCAACCATCGACTTTGCGTGCGCGATGATTTCTGCGCGTGTTCCTGCGGGGTCAGTAGGGTCAGGCGTTGAATTCAAATTATCAGACACGGCTTTAGCTTCCTTCTATTCGCTCAAATATTTTCTCTATTTTTTCCTTGAGTACCGTCGCGGTAAAAGGCTTTACAACATAGCCGTTTACCCCCGCCTGAGCAGCTTCGATAATTTGATCTTTCTTTGCCTCGGCTGTCACCATCAAAACAGGCAAAGAGTTTAAGCCAGGATCTTCTCGCACAGCTTTGAGCAACTCAATCCCCGTCATACCCGGCATATTCCAATCAGTAATCAGAAAATCAAAACTTCCTGATTTCAAAACCGGCAATGCAGTTTGACCATCATCTGCTTCGGTGGTGTTGGTAAAACCCAAGTCTCTGAGCAAGTTCTTTATAATTCGTCTCATCGTTGAAAAATCGTCAACAATGAGTATCTTCATGTTTTTATCCAAGTTTCCCTCCAGCTATATCTATATTGGCAAGACATTAGCGACCCTTTCAAGTTCAAGTCTAGTAGCGCATTCTCGGCTATCCAGTTTTTTTAACATTTAGCGTGCTTTCTATCGTTATATCTAAGCGGTGCGCTTAAAAAGTTGCGCAAAAAGAAGTAACACGACAGTTTTATGTGAAAGGCACCTCTAAAAATAGTGATTTTCTCGTGAGAGCAAGGAAGCCCCGCACGGACGACTGCATGGACGCAGGAGGTAGAGCAATGCAGGACGCAATTGCCGAGAATCGCAGTATATAAGCCATACATGAAGGTTCGAGCACGGAGGTGACGGCGCTATCGCAAGAAAAGTGCATTTTTAGAGCCCCCCCTGAAAACAATGGAGGGAAAATGCTGGGTCTAGATACGTTGCAGCGTGCAAGAAAAACCCTAACGACGAACTATTTACTTTCGATCTTCGAACGAATACGCGCCGCAGCCTGACTGTGTATCTGACTGACTCTTGATTCACTCACGCCCATTACTTCACCAATTTCCCGAAGGTTTAGCTCATCACTGTAATACAGTGATAAAACCAATTGCTCTTTTTCCGGTAGTAAACTGATGATCTCTGCAAGCTCTGACATGAGCGACTGATGCTCGGCCTGTTGATCGGGGCTAAGGCTTTGTTGATACAAAGGGAAGTTGGCTGCCTCTAAACCTTCTTCGTGATTCTCAAGGTAACTATCAAGGCTGTATAACTGACTGCCTCGCAAATCTTTTAGCATTGAGTGGTATTTGTCTACGCTAATATCGAGCTCGCCGGCAATTTCAGTGTCGGTAGAGCTGGTACCCGTGCGGCCCTCCACACGACGCATCGCACCGGCTATTTCTCGGGTATTACGGTGTACAGAGCGAGGGCACCAGTCTCCCCTACGCATCTCATCGAGTATCGCGCCCCGAATTCGTATACTTGCAAAGGTTTTAAAGCTCGCACCTTTGTCATCTTTAAAACGTTTTGCTGCATCGAGTAAGCCTTCCATCCCTGCCTGATAAAGGTCATCGGCACAGACACTTGCTGGCAAGCGAGCCATCATGTGATGAACGATACGCGCTACCAGCTCTGAATGCTCCTCAACTAATCGATGCAGAGGGTCTTTGTTTCGCTGACTATACATAATTTATGACTGCAGCCAATGTTTTGAATCGCTTCCCCTTGGTCCCTCACCGATACTCAGCGGGCCAAGTCTACGATCACGGGTATAAATAATTTCAGAAGCACCTCTAATGATGCTGGCGCCCTTGCGCTAATTGATCGACAAAAAACTCTAAGTGACCACGAGGACTGGTGGGTAACGGCCAGTCATCCACTTTGTCTGCCAAGCTTTTGTAAGCAAGGCTCGCCTCGCACCGAGGGTAAACATCTGATACGGCTTTTTGGCGTTTGACAGCTTTTTTAACGTGGTCATCGTAGGGGACCATCCCCATAAAATCCAAAGCCACATCTAGAAAACGATCGGTGACATTACATAACTTTGAAAATAGCTGCTTGGCCTCAGCCATGTCTTTAACTTGATTCGCCAGAATATGATAACGAAAAACACCGTGGTCCGACGTCAGTAACTTAATTAGTGCGTAGGCATCTGTAATCGATGCGGGCTCATTACAAACGACTAAAAGCACTTCCTGAGCAGCCTGAACAAAGCTCACTACGGTATCGGAAATCCCCGCAGCGGTATCAATCACCAATAAATCAATTTGGTCACTGAACTCATTAAACGCATGGATTAATCCGCCGTGTTCTTGCGCACCCAACATGGCCATTTGATTAATGCCTGATGATGCGGGAACAATTTTAATCCCGCAGGGGCCGTTAACGACGACATCCTGAATGCTACAACTTCCATCCAGTACGTCTGCAATGTTTTTGTTGGTTTTAATCCCCAACATAATATCGATATTCGCCAGCCCTAAATCAGCGTCCATTAACAAAACACGACGCCCCTTTTTAGCCATAGCAATGGCGAGGTTCACCGAGGTGCTGGTCTTCCCTACACCCCCTTTTCCTCCGGTGACGGCAATAACTTGTACTGGATGAAACCCCATACATCTTACTCTTATTTGAACCAGACCCGGTTTAACATGCTGTTAACAGGCCGGCCTGTGTATTAAAGAAACTAGCTTGGTTTGATCATTATTACAAAGTTTAAAGTCGCACAACGTGATGCTATTTTCGCCACACAATCAAATTTAGATTACGGCGACAAGCTGTGCTAATCCCTCGGCCTGTCAGTGGCCAATTCATCCAACTCAAGACTCGGCTCTAAACCTGGGTTTCGCTGCGCGGGTTTGGATAAATCATTCAACACACTCCACCTGCGCGACTTATTTACAAACATTTCGACAAGCGTGCTGCTGGGCACCTTGAGCAAGGGCTGGCTTGTTCGTTGACTATGACCCACCGCAAACACCGGCAGTTTGTTTTCAACCACGATGCTCAATGCCTCCCCAATACTGGTCGCTTCATCCGCTTTGGTCAGCACGAGGCCATCTATATCGAGTAGCAAGTAGTCTTGCACCATGGCGTTCAACACTTCTAATTGCTGCGTGCATGAGACCACCAACACTGTTTTGCTCGACGAGGGCAGCTTTTTTAAGAGGTGCACTTGTTCTAGCCAATAATCATCGATGGCGGTGACACCGGCCGTATCAATGAGTATTTTTTTATTCTTTCCTGCTTGCTCAATACGGGACATCAGGCGCTCTGCCTTATCACCCGTAAAAACGGGCACTTGCAACAGCTTACCAAGATGGATAATTTGCTGGCTCGCGCCGAGCCTTTGGTTATCGAGCGTCACCAGTACCAGCTCTTCACGGCCATATTGTTGGATATGCTCAATGGCAAGCTTAGTAATAAGCGTTGTTTTCCCCACCCCTGGAGAGCCGATAAAGCTGAAACAACCGAACCGATCATTGAATTCATTCTGATGAGATGACACTTCCTCCGCCAACGCGGCCAATGCATTCTTCCATGCGATTGCATCACTCTCAGCATCGACCATCTGCTCAGTGATTACCTCACTGGCTGCTCGACTAAACCCCAGCTGGCTCAGTTTTGAAGCGGCGTTTTGCCTCACCCTTATGACGCGGGGGTCTGTCACACTCCTCGCCTGGTCCATCATGCCTTTTAAACAATCCAGCTGTTCTCTGACTTGGGAAAGTTCATTTTCATAACGCTCTGTCATCGCGTCAAATTCATCCGATGAGAGTGCGGCACTGCCATCCGGTAACGCCACCTCTGCATCATCGTCCTGCGCATAGTCAAGGTGACTGTTCTCGGTTTCTTCTTGGGTTCGGTTTTGAGATGCAGGCTCAGCGCTTCCCTGAGGAACAACCCGACTGCCAGAATTGTAATATTCATAGGCAGACACAGCGCCAACAGAAACAGCGCCTCCTTCTGTGGTATTGAGCGGTAACGTGTCACCCGCCACAGCCTTAAGAACTTGCTCATTTTTTATCAGTCGATTTGCCTTGGCGTCTACAAGCAGATCGGCACTGTCCTTGGACGCCACGGATGACCGCTGCATCGCAGCCCCGACATTCCTACTATCTTGCTCGGCGGCTTGAGCGTGCTCAGGCGCTGACTGCTCTGCTTGAGACTCGCCACCAACATGTGCACCCTTAGCTCTGGTTTTAACGGGCTGAACCACGGGATCAGATTCACGAGTAATTGCCGCAGCAACCTCGACCCCACCTGGGACTTTCTTATTAGCCAAAATAATGGCTTCTGCGCCCATATCGTCCCTGACTAATCGCAGTGCTTTACGCATGTCTTCTGCAAAAAATGTCTTTTGTAGCATAATGCCACCTCTACAGTGAGCCCTTAGCACCACTTGGTGCGTTAATTTGCACCTTGCGATTCACCTTGAGCAGTACGTTGAGTCTCGCCTTTATTTTGGCGCCTCGGGTTATTCTTGGTCACCAACCGTTGAAACGATGGTGACCTGCTTGTCGTTGGGAATTTCGTAATAAGAAAGTACATGCATACTCGGCAAGGTATAACGAACAAACCTCGCTAACATTGGCCTTACACCCGCACTAACGATTAAGATTGTTGGCTTGCCTTCCATTTCGAGCTTTTGCGCTGCACCTGTTAGCGAGGTCTGTAACTGTTCCGCTAAGCCTGGCTCCAGCACCGCATCACTTTCAGTTCCACCGGACTGTTTTGCTACTTGTACTGACTGCAGCAACATCT
>JAHRVS010000177.1 GCA_019090565.1 Gammaproteobacteria bacterium | reverse complement strand
TTCCTCTGAATAACGTTTCATAAATCATCCTAATCGCCCTCTGTTTGTTTAATAGGGAAAATCAGATGACGCGACAACTAGCCTGACACAGGAGGAAGGCTAGCCAGCTATAAGCTAACCATTTTTTCTCCTGCCAGAAATGCAATGATGAAAACAGTATTGAGTCGCCGTTAAGCCCTGATTTACATGGAGTGTTTACATATTCACTAGGCCTCCGGCGCAGCGATTTAAACCATGCGCGGCAGACCACTGACCGAAAGCCTTCCAACGATTTTCGATTCCCTGGCACTCCATAGTAATTGTAGTAGCCCATACCACCGATCTTAACCACGCCACCTAAAGGTGAACGTTAAAGTATCGACACCTTGTTATCTCCACCTTCAATTTATTGAGCTTTGTCGTTGAAAAATAATAAGATGTGGTTGCTTCGGCGCTTACCTTGCTGTACTGTGCGCGTCCGCCATCACGGATCAGGAGGGTTCTACTCTCCAGCGTATGAATACGGAGCTGAAAATTATTACCAAAATCATTGATGAAGCCCAGCAGGCTGCGAATCAGCGTGACTGTAGACAGATCGACTACCAAAGCCTGAGCGACGACCTGTAAGAAATTCAACAAGGCATTTTTGATGTTATCAACGCTGAACGGCGTGAACCACGGTCGTTACCTTCAATAGAAGGGGATTACCGCTGATGGCAGTCTCTGCTTCTCAATAGGCTGCTTTCACTATGGTAATAAATCCATTTAGAAAATGGCATGAAAATTCACGTTAACCCTATCTTTAAAGTTAGCCCAACTGGCGTAATAATTCTGCAATACAATACGGTTATATTTTTATAAAAAGGGGAATAGGTGAAAAACTTGCGAAATTTATCGAACGTAAATATTCCCGCGTCGCGAAAATAGATCTAGTAATGGACAATCTAAATCAGCACAGAAAAAATTCTCTGATAAATTTTTATCGAGAAGGAAAGTGTAGTGCAAATCTTTGCGTGGTCTGAAATTTATTCTGCCCCTAAGTATGGGAGCTGACTCAATCAAGCAGAGTATAGCCTTTGGAATGTATTCTCGCCAAAGGCTTGATGACGCGTGAATAAATGATATAGCGGTTCCACGAAGAAATACAAAGACGTGAATTGGAATATCCTGGTTGTAAAAATATGACTATTAGTTGGAAGCTCATAAAATAATCCCTAAGATAATGTTTGTCTCAATTAGATGAAAAAGCCTATTGATTAGAGCACTAGTTTAAAGTGAATGACCATGAAGCCTAAGCGATTAAAAGGAGTGTCGAATGTTACCGAAATATGATTACGATGTTATTGGGGTTGGGTTTGGACCAGCCAATATTGCGCTTGCCATTGGGTTGGCAGAATTAGAAAATAAAATGAGCTGCCTGTTCCTCGAAAAAAACAAAGGGCCAAGTTGGCAATCAAACATGTTGTTGCCGCATTCAGACATTCAGAATCATCCATTGCGAGACTTAGTGACCCCAAGGAATCCGAGAAGTCGCTTTACGTTTACAAATTTCCTCCACGAGAAGGGCCGATTGTTTGAACATTTGAATCTAGGGATGAAATTTCCCTTTCGTACTGAGTATGAACAATATGTAAAATGGGTCGCGGAATGTTTTGACGACATTGTTAACTACAATACAGAGGTGACAGAGATTCGCGCAGTATTGGATGAACACAACAGTGTTCCTCATTACCGTGTGATGACGAGAGGGAACGAGTGTTTCACCGCTAAGAATATAGTTGTGGCACCGGGACGAACACCATATATTCCTATGGTTTTTCAGGATCATAAGGATGATCGAATCGCCCACCTTACCCATTATCTACCGGTACTTAATAGACTAAATAATTCGGGAGAACTCAAGCATATCGTTGTTGTCGGCGGCAGTCAAAGTGCGGTTGAAATCGCATTACATCTTTCTGATGAGCTTCCACTTACTAACATATCGTTAGTCACTCGAAATTATGGGCTAAGGATGAAAGATGTCTCCCCCTTTACCGGCGAAGTCTATTTTCCAGAGTTTGTGAACCGATTTTTTAGTGCGGATAGTAACGAAAAGGAGCGCTTAAAACGAGAGTTGCACCACACCAATTATTCTTCCTCTGATGTCGACGTTTTGGATGAACTCTATCAGAAAATGTATTTACAAAAAATTAATGGGGAGCAACGGCTAAAACTAGTTAATAGGGCGGAGATAGACAGTATTAATTGTAACGAGTCAGATATCACCTTAAATATTATCTCTAAACACCCGAATGAAATGATGCGACTCCAAGCCGATTTTGTGATTTGTGCCACAGGGTTTACTGATCTGGGTGTCGGTGAGGGAAAAGAAACCCACCCGAATATTCTAGATGGTTTGGTAAGTAATTTTGATTTCAATGACGAGGGTTTCTTAGATGTCAACCTGGATTACAGCCTTAAACCGAATAAAAGGTCTCATTCGTTGGGGATGTGTTTTTTGAACGGTCTGTGTGAGAGTTCTCATGGTATGGGCGATGCAGGATCCTTCAGCTTATTATCTTTGCGAGCAGAATCCATAATCAGCGCCATTATTAGCAATGACATGCCCGCCCGTGGTTTTTCTGGAAATTCAGCTAAAATAGGTTGACATATAATGCTTAGTGAAAAGAACAAGTTAAATCATTCATCCCTTATCGGTTTCGACAAAAATAAAGCTATTCTTTTAAAACAGGGTGAACAAGAATCTCTTGCTGTTTCTTATCCGACAAGATTGCCCATTGCCATTGCGTCGGCGAACGGTCCCTATATCTATGATGAAAACAAACGACAGTATTTGGATTTCCTAACCGGTGCAGGTGTGCTCCCCTTAGGTCACGGACATCCGCTACTCAAATCAGTAGCTAAGGCGCAAATCGATGAGTTAGTTCATGCCCTGGATTTCAGTACGCCTGCTAAAAGAAAATTTATTGATGAACATCTATCGATGTTGCCTGAAAGTATTCGTGACCAATATAAAGTTCAGATCTGTGCGCCAACCGGAGCTGATGCCGTAGAAGCCGCCGTCAAGCTTTGTAAAGTACATACTGGAGGATCTGAAATTATCAGTTTTCAAGGTGCTTATCATGGTTGTACTCAAGGTACGCTTAGTCTGAGCTCGGATCGCAGCATGAAAATCGACATCGCTAATATTGTAGAAGGGTCTCATTTTTTACCATACAGTGCGTGCCATGACTGCCCCCTGGATCTAGAGCGTGCGAGCTGTAAGGTGAATTGCGCTTATTTTTTTGAGAAATCAATGTCAGACACACATAGTGGCTATAAGAAAATAGCGGCGGTAATCATGGAGCTTGTGCAAGGAGAAGGTGGCGTCATTCCCGCGGAAAAAGAATTTGTGACACGCATTGCGGCTCAATTGAAAACTGAAAAAATTCCTCTCATTATCGATGAAATCCAAACTGGCTGTGGACGCACGGGAACGTGGTATGCGTTTGAGCAATACGGAATCGCCCCTGACATTATTGTGGCCTCTAAAGCCTTAAGTGGTATTGGTGCTCCTGTCGCTATGATCTTTTATAAAAAGGAACTGGAGGCGTTTACTCCCGGTAAACATATCGGTACTTTTCGGGGGAATCAAATTGCCTTTGCTGCTGGGGCTGAATTTGTACGATTGGCGAAACAAACCGATATTCTATCCAACGTTAATGAAATGGGCATTCAGTTGAAATTGGGCCTTCAGGAGATCAGTGCCAAAAATACCGTTATTGGAGATGTTAGAGGCCTGGGTTTGATGTTGGGGATGGAAATCGTTGAGCCGCATTCGAAAGAATCCAGTCCAATCCTGGCCAATTACTTGCAGAGGAAGGCACTCGAACTTGGTCTTATTTTAGAGGTGGGTGGTCGTCATAATGCGGTTATCAGAATTTTACCACCGTTAAATATATCTCAAAAAAATGTGGCCCTGGCGATTGAAATTCTTGATGAGGCCGTGGCCCGCACAGTTAAACAAGCCGAACATCTCTATGGCAAAGAAGCCGATGTGGTTACGAAAGTTAGTAAAGGGGCTTACAAACGATGAATAACAAAGTGAAAACAATAGAAAAAATGGATTGGACAGCCTTGGTCCGCGAGTACGGTGTGGATGGAAAGCGGCTATTGCCATGGGATGGCGTCGCATTACCGTTTGGTGGTGCTTACTGTGTGGTGAGAGCAAAAACAAGCTCGCTAGCACATGTTAATGAACCAAAGGGTGAGCAAGAGATGTTTATCTGCATCAAAGGAGCCGCGACTGTGTATATCGGTTTAGATCCAGTGGATGTGAATGAAGGTGATGTGGTTTTTATACCTGCAGGAGTCAATCACTACGTGGACAACACACATGTCCAAGACTTCCACATGTACAGCATCTGGTGGGATGCGAATACAGTGAAGGACTATGTAAACAAGAAAGAGGCGAGTCAAGCATGAGCATTAAAGAACAATACATCGTTACCATCTCACCACCCACGCCCAACGGAGATTTACATCTTGGTCACCTGTCGGGCCCTTTTTTAGCTGGAGATATATTTAAAAAAGTTCAGCTAATGAAGGGTAACACTGCATTATTGCTGTGTTACTCGGATGATCACCAAAGTTATTTGGCTCGTAAAGCCCTACAAACAAACACGGATCTGGAGACGCTGGCCAAAACCAATAAGCAACTGATTGAGCAGACTATGGCCATGGCTGATTTGAGTATTGACTGGTTTATGCAGTCCTTTGAAAACCCGATTTTCAAACAGTGTATCACCGACTACTATGACCTCTTTCAACAATTAGGAATGCTGGACAGGGAGAGCCTGAGTGTACCGTATTGTTCCCACTGTGATGTGTATGGTTACGAGGGATTCGGCCGGGGCATTTGTAATCATTGCAACGCATCCTCGGATGCCAGCCAATGTGAGAATTGCGCGCAAGTGCCGGATATCAATAAAATGGGAGAAATTTCATGTATTTTGTGCGAACGATCAATGGAATTAAAGCAGCAAAACCGAGAAGTCGTGCTCTTGGACAGAGCCTTTGACAAGCTAGTAACCCATTACAAAAACACTGTGCCGTCGTCAAAGTTAGGCGTGTACTTAAATGGCATCTTTTCTCAGCCCGAGCTAGTCTGGCCAATAGATCGACCGAATGAAATTGGCATTAATATTTCTGATAGTAAGCGCATCCACACCTGGTTTAGTGGTTTGGCGGGTTACAAAGCAACGCTGATCGAATATCTTACTAGCCGAAATGAACTTGATCAATTAAGTGCGCTATGGGGGAATAAAAAAACACATTTTGCACATTTCTTTGGGTTTGATTGTTCATTTAGCCACGCAGTGGTCTACCCGGCTCAGTTACTCAACGAGGCGAACTTTAGTTCAAGTGTACATCACTATACCAACGCCTTTTTGCAATTAGAGAATGGCGATTTTTCAACGAGCCGAGGGCATGCGATTTGGATACGAGACTGTGTGAAAGAAGACGGTGGAGCTGACGCTATACGATGGTATTTAGCACTGAATGCACCGATTAATGAGCCTACGAATTTTTCTCAAAGTAGTTACCATCGATGGCGAGATAATGTGTTCACTGGTTTTTGGAGTCTACTGGAGAACCTCTACACACCCACAAAAAGTGAATCGATATCACCGAATGTTTGGGCCAGCGCAGAACGCATTCGCAAAGACTGGCAACGCGTGACTGATGTCCGAGACTTTAGAATTGACAATATCGCGAACATCAGCGAGTCGCTTAGGCTTATGGTATTGGATGCGTTGGAAAAAAACGATAGAGCGGGCGCACGATTGTTGGGAATGCTTTTCATAGCGACTAACGCACCTATCTGTACTAGCCGTGTTGACAGGTTTGTAGCGTCGTCTGGTCTTGATTTAGCGTCAGTGTCTAACTGGCTGAACGGAAACCTTTCCTGTAGATATTTGTACAACCAATATGAGCTGTTGTGCCAGCAAACTTTCACCCACGTGGTCGAGGCCGTTTAACATGGATAAGCGAGCCCTTATTTTTGATATCGTGGTGATTGGCGCGGGCGTGATTGGTTCTGGTATCGCTCAGTTTCTGGCGCTAAATAATAAAAATGTCCTTTTGATTGACCGAACTGCGGCAGGCTCGGCGGGAGCGACGGCCTATTCAGGAGGGATAGTGAGAGCCTATGATCCTGACGATGCATTAATGTTGCTATCCTGTCTGGGCTTGCCTTATTTGCAAGAGTGGGATTCGATGGGTATGCCAGGGGCATCTCCTTTTACTCAAAGCGGTACGCTCTACATCATGAAGGATATACCGGACAATAATATAAAAATTGAAGCGGCTTGTTCTGTACTAACTGATAACGGGCAAGCAGCTCGGTTAGTAACGCGAAAGGAGATCGCGAATCTGGTGCCGGGAGCAAATATGCAGCGAAATATGGTTGGTTTGTATGAACCCAAAGGCGGGTATGGAGATCCCCGCTTACACACGAGGAATATGGTTCACGGATTCATAAAGGAAGGTGGAACGCTTTTTGAGAATTGCTTGGTGGAAAAAATATATTTTGACAATGATGTTTGGAAAATAGAAACAAAACGAGGATCGATAATAGCTGATCGCGTCGTCATGGCTTGTGGGGCATATCTCCCCAACCTTGTGAATGGATTACCTATTCATACGCAGACCATTCCATTGACGCAATGCTATGCGAGTGACTTGAATATCGAATTACCGGTGATCGACGAGGAAACTGAAAATTTTATACGGCCAATCCGGGGCGGTAATTTCTACGCGGGTTCTCGTGTCGTCAACAAACACGACAGTCCTTGTACGGTAGGAACATTTACTAATGAAATTGCGAATGATTCAGTGGGAAGACTGCAGTCTTTATTCTCTGGTAAAAAAAACATAGAGGTGTTGAATGGCTTTGTCGGCTTTGATTGCTATACCGATGATTTCAGACCACTGCTTGGCTTTACCGACAACAAAGAAAATTGTTTTATTGCTACGGGGTTTTCCGGTAGGGGATACAAATTTTCCTGTGCGGTCGCAAAAATTGTCAGCGATAGTCTCGAAGGTAAAGAGAAACGCTTTTTGCCTGAGAACATCATCACACAGTGGGTGGCATAGCGTGACAAAAATGAGGGCAATAGGCTTATGACTTCTTCTTTCAAAATTGGGGTCTCGGCAAGGTTAGGAGCTGGCTCTGTTCACACCACTACGTTTGTGGATGCAGTCAATCATGCATTTATACAATTGAGCACCCGGCATCCAGAGTTGAACATAACGTTGGTTTGGGCTGATGATATGGCCAGTGCAGCGGGTGCGAGCAAGGCAAGCGACGAGTTGGTCCGGCAAGGGGTCGATGTCGTCGTGGGGCATTTTGCATCCTCTGCCGCTGCGGTCGCTGCGACGATATATGATCAGCACAAAATTCCGTTATTATTGCCTGCAGCAACAGCGGGCTATCTTATTGAAGACTACGTCAGTACTTATCGCCTGTGCCCAAGTGACCGAGCACTTGCTGCTGGCCTGTATCACGCCATTCAGGAAAAAGGCGAGGGTGCTCGCATTATTGTGGTAAGTGATACAAGTGTTCATGGCGATAGCATGCGTGAAGAGCTACTGATTCTGGAACCATCTCATTTTGTGAAAACAGATAATGGGTTGGATGGGCTAGCGGTGAGTCCCGCAGACTCCGCAGTGGTGTTTTGTGGAATGTACCAAAATGCGGTTGATTTTGTGCAACGTAATTCACAGTGCGGATTGCCTATCTATTTTAGCGACGATGCCCTTCATGACGATCTTTTAGTGGATACGGCGGATTGTCCGTTAGAAATATCAGTAGTGGGTTTTAAACGACAAGGTCAATTGAGCCCAGTCCAAATGATTTATTACACCGAAACATTTACTGCAATGGAAGTCGCATATTCCTTATTGATGGAAAATCCGATAGCCCAGAATCGCGATGCGATTCTAAAAGCCAAGACGCATGATACGATGATGGGTCCCTTACATTTTAATGACGCGAGAGAAAACCCATTCGCGGATGCACAGTGTTGGGATATTGTGAATCAAAAATTTCTTCCCAGTAAACACAAAAAAAATAACCAACAAGTAGGTATTCCTAATGAATGTTAAGCAGCTGAAAAGACCAGATATTGCCTATCCAACAATCGCTATATTTTTTTTGGGAAGCATCAGCTGGATAGTAGTATTCCTTTTAGCGTTGGAAGGTCAATTGCCAATGATTGTTGCAGTGATATTGCTGACAGTTTTGTCGTATGGACTCTTTACCCCGATGCATGAATCGGTCCATGGCTCCGTCGCAAGATTCAAATTATTGAACGATTTTATTGGGCGTTCAGCATGCTTTTTTATGGGGCCCACCAGCAGTTACACTGCGTACCGGTATCTGCACATGGAGCATCACAAACACACGAACGACTCGACTGACGATCCCGATATCTGGAGTGGAATGGGGCCCATAGTCACGTTGCCTTTGGTTTGGTTAACAACCGATATCTATTACGTTCTCTTCTATAGCCGAAGAATGAAAGACCGACCTTTCAAAGAGCTGATGACCATCTATATTGAATATGCTGTATCCATTGGAATTCTGATAACCGCGATCATGACCGGTTATGCCATGGAGGTGATGGTCTATTGGGTGTTACCCACGCGATTGGCAGCGGGCCTATTATCGCTAACCTTTAACTATCTTCCTCATTATCCGTATGATGAAACAAATAAGACTAACGAGTATAGAGCGACACGCATCATCGAAGGCCCAGAACCTTGGACTTCACTAAGTTTTACCTTGCATAATTACCATCTGATTCATCACTTGTATCCGCAATACCCCTTTTATTGGTACAAAAAATGTTTTCGTGCGCTAAAAGGAGAATTAGAAAATAAAGGTGCTAGGATTGCTTATTACTGGCATAAAGAAGCCGAACAGCCGACTCCGCTTCAATCAGTTTCGACCACCAACCCAGCAAACGAAGCGCTAATAAAAGTCTTAGGGGAACTCCGAGATTTTTACAGAGGCCGGGGCAGAGTACTAGAGGAAAAAGAGCGAAATCTTCTAGAGCTGTACTATGAGACCGAGATACTGGACGTAGTGCGTGTTGTAGAATTGTCGAGTTTAAAGGAAATTGAACTCCCCTCGAGCCTCCAACCAATTTTCAACGATATAAATCAACTCCCCATACCATTGTATGACATTAAGGGGCTGACACTGATCGACACTATTGTTATTTCAAGTGATAAAGTTGAGACTACAAAGCAGTTGCATACCGTATTATTCCAAGAATTAGTCCATATTTGTCAATTTAAACGCTTGGGTAAGAGCGCGTTTATCAGCGAATATATGGCGAGTTGGACTGAGGGCGGCTCAAAGAATGAAAATATCTCAATTGAACGCATTGCCGAGGTATTGAAGGATCGATTTGTTTGCCATCCTGAAACACCGTTTAAGGTCGCTAGTTATATTAGCGTCCCTAAAATAACAGCAACTCCACCGGTGCAAGACTCTAAGCTAACCATTGATTCATCCTATGCGGACCGAGTGATCTCATTTGTGGGGTATGCGCAGATGAAAAATCGGATAATGAAAATTTATGGTATTAGTGAAATGCAAGAACGGATTGAACCGATGATAGTAAACGACGCGTTACGTGTATGCGTTGAATTACTGGGACAATATACGTCGAACGCTGGCATGGAGCCCGGATTTTTGATTATTCACGAAGCGGCGGATGGCTACTACTTATTAGTAGACTGGTGGACGGGTGGCAATATGTTGCACCATGAGGTTTTTTACAAATCGGCGATCACCGATCTTAACTGGAGATCATTGGATGACCCTAATATTGCGGCGTGTGTTTGGGAGCTTGAAATAATTTATGCCGAACGCAATGCATGGATTAAACACGTACTCAAGTGTGCCTTGCAGCCCGATATTCACGGTTACCTGAATAGTATTGCCGGATAGAAAAATCAGTTAAATCAAAACACAATAAAGATAAATTACAGAGGGAGAAACCAAGAAATGACGGTTTTTAGATATGCAACACCGGCTGACATCTATGATATCGTTACGATGTGCGCAGAGCATGCCGCAGTTGAACAATCGGACTATGACCTAAAAGGTAAATCAGAAAAACTATCGATGCATCTGTTTAACGAGCCGAAAACGGTGTATTGCTTTGTCGCGGAATCGGAAGCAGGCGATTTACTGGGCTACGCAACGTTTACGAAAGAATTCAGTACTTGGGATGCAGATTACTATATCAATATAGACTGCCTCTATATTCGTGAAGACAAAAGAAACAGTTTGCTGGGTTGGCGTTTTGCTCGAAAAATTGTCAAAGAAATTGTCGAACTTGGCGTGGACAATGTGCAATGTCAAACGCCACCGTTTAACACGCCGGCCATACGATTGTATGAGGGTCTCGGCGGTACCAAAAAGGAAAAGTGTCGATTTTATTGGTCTATTAACGACCTAGATAAGCGGCGCAAACAAGCTCACGACAGGGGAAGTAGTGAGAGGTTTTTGAGGGGGCTTTTGTAACTAATTGGTAGATCGTAATAGTGCTTTGACGAGCGATTTTATAGAGTATTTAAAGCTATTTTTGAATAATCGCAAGAATCGGGCCGATTTTATAAAAATAAACACTTATCATGTTCATGGTCTATTTTGAATAGCAATAAAAGAAACGGGGTAATTCCGATGGAAACATCTCTAAAACAAAGTTGTAGGGACTATGAGTCAGTTGAAAAAAATTAATTTTTTAACAAAAAATGCCGAAAATCAACCCTCATTGAAAACATTGACGGAATATATTGGACTCAGCGAATATCATTTACAGAAAATTTATCTACTTAGTAATAACTATTACCACCTTTAGTGGGTGTTGTGCACACTCATTTGTATGATTAGAGTTCGTTCAGGTGTTCACGATCTTTAAGGTTATTGGCGCATTGATTGCCTTTTGCATCAAGAAAATACACGACAGAAATGTGAATTTCGAAAATAGTTTTTATGCCACGAAAGATTGAGCTTTATGACAACCAGGATTATTTGACGAAAGTGGTCCCACTGAATGATTTTTTACGAAAGTAAACCCAATGCATACATTTCCAAAACGGTAAGTATGTTAAACCCCAAAACGGTAAAACCTGCCGAAGTTTTATGGGTGTATATTGAAATGAGTATATAGTTTGATACGCCTATTTTTGGTGTATCAAACCTACCAAACGCGAATTTATAAGTGGGAGATTAAAATGAGTTTAGTAACATTAACAGTATTTTTAACCATGTTCATGTTTTTTGTCATTGCAGGTTTACGATTTTTTGTTCGGGGTAAACCCAATGTTCAGTGGGTATTAACGCTTGCCCCATTTGTAGCGATTGCCTCCATCATGGTATTGAGTTATCTCGGCACCATTAAAACACCGTTTGATTCAACTAGTCCCCTGTCCCAGATCCTTGCAAGTGTAGGTGCCTTGCTATGTTGCCTGGCAATACTAATCTTTGGGATAACGATTGGGACACATCGCGAACCAATCCCTATGTGGCACCAAGAAAAGGACAAACCCAACACAGTCGTGACCTGGGGAGCCTATCGTTATGTACGTCACCCCTTTTACAGCTCCTATTTTATTTACTTTATCGGCTGTATGCTCGTTGTGCCGTCCGAACTTATGTTGGTGGCAGTTCTCTATGGGATGTTTATTCTTAATATCACAGCGGCAAAAGAAGAGGTCGAGTTAACAGAGATTTTCGGCAACGAATACACTCGATTTATCAAGCGCACCGGACGTTTTATACCTAAATTTTCTTCGATTATGGGATCATCGAAATAATGTTCAGCGCCAAGATGCTAGGACAAATTTCACTGAGAGGCGTGCGTGATGCATTGTCTTTCCAAAGAGATACTTTACAGTTTTTTGAAGCGGCGAAAGCGAGAGACGGAGATGTTTCTCGCTTTCGAATCCGGCCGCATAGGTTTTGCCTAATGTCAGATCCAATCGATTTGGAGTCGGTTCTTTTACAGCAACACTCATCGTTTAGAAAACCTGAATTGATGAAACAAGCTGGGAATAGCATCTTTGGAACAGCACTGACTGCACTCGATGATCAACAGTGGCAAGACAGGAAGGTATCGAGGATTAATGCCGGTGCTTTCATACATTATTAGCATAACATAATCTGTTTATAAGAATAGAGTACAGTCAGCGAGGTGATTCTGATGATGTGAAAAATTTCGGCATTAGCCCTAAAACGAGAAATTACGATTTTGAGAAAAAAATACAAACTTCTTTCAGCCAATGGACAATTTATATTAAGTAATAGACCTGGCCGGCTTGGAGGCAATGGTAAAGCAATGATATATGGCACATTGGAGTGCTCCTCAGCCAATAGGGCACTTTCAAAGGGTTACGTTTCTCACCGAGTATTTTTTGCTACAGAAAACGATGCCGTAAAGGTTGGTTACCGCCCTTGCGGAAACTGTATGAGGGAGAAGTATAAAATATGGAAAACCACGAAAAATGCAGTTGATATTGAAGTGAGGAAAAAGACTTAAGGTAGGCTTTGGGAGCAAGGACAAGACGAGTGCCTGAAAGACAAAACATTACGCGATGACTTCAACGGTAAGCTTGATATCGAAGTCATTCATGAAAAAGTTTGAGGTTGAAAATGGAGCAGTTCAAGCGTATCAATGGCATCATATTATTCGACGCGAAAAAAAGCAGCGGCAAAAAAATATCCGCAGCTGTTTTGTTACGATATTCAAGTTTTATGAGCTGGAACATTATTTTGGAAATAGAACGGTATAAATGATTTGCTAGAGAAAATAAAGGAACGTCATAGGCGCTTGGCAAGCGCTACATATTTTGCCTTATAGCGAAAAATAAATCATGACAATCTAAATTTACCCAGATTTAGATAGAACTAATTAAAATTATAGATGATGGAATAATTAATGAAAGATCGAATATATAAATTAACAACACAGAAAAAAACACTCGTATCCTTTCTATTTGGCATAATAACTATTGTTTTCTTAAGTCAACTTTTACATTTTAAGATAAATGCGACCCCTTACATTCTTGAGCCCAGTCATCCGAGCCGCAGTGCAGAAAATGAAATCCATGAACTTTTTAGTCACACTGAACAGTCCGTGCTTATGTTAGTGGAGACTATTCACAATGACGTATTTAATGCTAGCACTATTGAATTTATTCATAAAACAATAACAGAGATAGAGTTGCTCTCATTAGTGAATGAAAAGGACGAAACAGCCCTTAGTAAATTTGTGAGTGATGACGAAAGCGAGAAGCTTGTTAATTCGATACTCTTGGATGGATTAAAACCATCGGATTACAACGAAGTGATAGCACTAAAAAAATACCTTCTCAATAATGAACTCATCGAGGATGGGGCCAGAACTCAGAATCTCGAAGGGTTACAGGATATTATTGTTAATTTGAAACCAATTCGATCTATCGTTAGTATACTTAACTCTGACGATGTTCGTGTTGAAGGAGAGGATTTAATAATTGAAAGTCTTATCGACTATCCTGTAGAAGAGGGTTTCGATTTCAGACGAACCAAAGAACGTGCCCTTGAGAACCCAATGTTTGTAAATCTTTTGCTAGGCGAGGGCGCTAAAACCACCAGCGTTCGAGTAGACTTTAATATCAATGACAACGACGATGAAAGACTTGGAAAAATTGTTGAAAAAATATCTGACATTGTAAAGCGACCCAATACAGAGCACAGCATTTCTATCGCCGGATCTCCTGTCGTACTAACGGAAATATCAAAGCTTATGAAGCGAGATAATATTTTATTAACCCCGTTGGTGAGTACAGTAATTGCACTTATCCTATTTGTTAGCTTTCGTTCTTGGGTCAATGTGTTGATTCCCCTTACCATCACAACGATAACCGTCATTTGGACCGTAAGTATAATGACAATATTCAAAATAGAAATGAATATTATCAGTCTGTCCCTTCCCGTCGTACTAACAACCATTGCTGTCGCAGACTCCGTCCATTTCATTACACTATTTGAAAAACATATAGGCTCAGGAATAGATTTGAGAGAAAGTTTACGACTTACTCATCGAGCTCTGTTTAGGCCTTTGCTCCTGACCAGTTTAACTACCTGTGGTGGTTTTTTTGCCGTCGCCTATTCAGAGTTTAGTTTTGTTCAGTATTTTGGTGTGTTTGCGGGGGTTGGGGTATTAATTGCATTTCTACTAACGGTATTTGTATTGCCCATTTTACTGGCTAGATTTTACGTTAAGCCAAAAATTGATAACCCAGCCAACCAAACAAATAAATTGAACGAAATGCTTAGCAGGTTTATTCAAACAACGATTAAATCACGTTATGTTTCTTTGACTGTATTTATATTATTTACTGTAATCATGCTGAGCGTAGCTATAAATGTAAAAGTAGACTCGAGCAATGTTAAATCGCTATCCAGTGCAGAAGAATTTTCTGACGACCTGGAAACCATCAATCAAAATATTGGAGGTACTTTTTTTGCTGATATCTGGTTTTCTTCTACCAACGATAACGCTTTTAAGCGTCCAGAAATGATAGAGGCGATGAGAGATATAAAAACCATGCTAATGGAAAACGAAGAGGTGGGCTACGTAATTTCGCCCTCTGATTTTGTTGACTATATGCATAAAACGATGCAAGAGGGCTCAACAAAAAGCGCTCCTCAACTAACCCAAGAACTAATTTCACAATATTATTTTCTTTACGAGGGCTCTCAGAACCGGGAGCTTGAGGATGTACTGAGTACTTTTGATTATCAAGATGCAAGAATGATAGTTGTCGCTAAATCCGATCTATCTTCTTACTGGTATCAGCTGAGAGACAAGACAAGGGCCTATGCAAAAGAGATCTTGCCAGAAGGGACTGTTATCAAATTTAGTGGATTCGGCTCCGTCGTTGCAAACTTTAACGAACTTATCACAAATTCACAACTGACTAGTATTTTTCTTGGATTCGTCGTGGTGACTACATTAATGATATTAATGTTTAAATCCCCAATAATTGGAATCATCTCTTCAATACCTCTTCTGTTCACTATCATTGGTAACTTTGCTTTTATGACAGTTTTCAACATTCCAGTAGATGTGGGTAACGTCATTGCTTCTGTTTTAGTGCTCGCAGTTGGCGTAGACTTTTCAATACACTTCATTGCTGCAGTTCAAAACAGTTTGTCCGTTTCTACTAGTCTGGAAGAGGCCACTTCACATGCTATTAGTGAAATAGCCAGACCGATTTTAATCAATGCGCTATCGCTTGCCCTAGGGTTTTTAGTACTGCTGGCTTCAAGTTATCAACCTATTCAAATTCTTGGATTATTGATGGGCTTATCGATGATAATATGCGCCATCACAACACTCTTGGTCTTACCTTTTCTGTTAGTGTTAGTAAAACCAAAAACGTTAACTTCAAACTTTTCACAGTCCCGAATAGAGGTTTTGTGACCATCCCGTCGTAGATTCCTAAGTGGGTTCCGTCACAAACTCACCATCAACCGGAAGACGCAATTTGGCTAGTCGTAACTATTCCGCTAAAGCATAGAATTGTTCAGAGATTAGACTATGATGAATACGGTAATGTGTTAACTGATAGCAACCCTGGCTTTCAGCCATTTGCCTATGCGGGCGGACTTTATGATGTAGATACCGGCTTGGTGAGGTTTGGTGCGCGAGATTATGATGCTGTCGTGGGACGGTGGATCCAAGGTGATCCGATTGGGCTTGAAGGTGGGTCAAATACCTACGCCTATGTTTTAAATAGCCCGTTGAAATATATTGATCCTGATGGCTTAGTTAGTGTGCTGGTTGGTGGCTCTGCTGAGGGCTCTCTAGCAGGGGGGGGGAATTTACAAGGAGGATTTTTCCTTACAAGCGGTGGTTCTGGGCCAGTTGATGCGGGTACTTATGGTTCTAACGGTGGCACTGTAGGTGTGAGAGCAGACGTAGGGGGTACTCTTACTGTCCTTCGTGGAGGCAGAGAAAATATTAATGGTAAGACAATTACAAACACAACGGACATTGGTTCTGTGAGTATTAGTAGCCATATCAATTTAGACACTAACGAATGGGTTGGTTTGGGAGTGGGTATAAATACTCCGTTACCTGGGTCCACTGTTTCAGTTAGTGAGGGCGGTTCTTATTCTTTAAGAGACTGGTGGGCCGCTTTTCTTGGTGACCCTTCGCCTGGCAAAGGAGAGGGTCGATACCCTGACCCAAATTTCATTCGCTGCCCTTAAATAAACGTGGATAGATGATAGGTATGAGAAAAAAAATTATCTTACCGCTGGTAGCTTGGTTAGTAATAACTATAGCGGCAGTTTGGTTACTTGAGGTCTGGAGCGGTATTTTTTTAGTACTTCCTATTCTGTATTTTATATTCATGTCCATATATTATGCGACGCTCAAGTGTCCGCATTGTGAGGCGCTGCTTCTAGTGTCTTCTAATTCTTTCAGCTTAGACGTGCCTATTCTATCGGTTGCATGTAAAAATGAGTGTCCTAGCTGTGGTAAGAGCTTGAAATCATCAGGGGAAGATTTCAAGCGTAAGAAAAAATGCCCAGAACATAGCGAATAGAATACCCGGATGGGTGCTACCATGTAATGAATCGAGGTTGTAGCCATAACTTTCCAGGTGATATCAAAAAGACATTTTGTCAACAAAACCCTGGAGCTCCAAATTGTCAGGACTCCTGTATGTGAAGTTATCACTTATGCTTTTTATAGTATCCAGATTAATACCATCGTTGCTTATTGTTGATCTTCTCCTGTATACGATGCTTCATGTAAGAATGCACTTTCTTGATACAGAAGGGAGTTTACCGGTGGAAATGGTGGGCTTTGGAGTTTGGGGTGATTATTCTTTTTGGGTGTTACTCTATTAATTCCAACTCGGTATTTACGGCTAACTTTCCCAATTTGGGTAGAACTGGTCCTGTAGTCGATCACATCCTCCCACTGGCTTTTTTATTACTCGCAGCTATAGCAGGATTTAAAGCTTATGGAAGCATCGCTTTAATTTAGTCAATGATAGAGCCAACCAAGTCTTAAGTGAGTGGCCATCCCCCTGTGTCAGAATAGATGATTGGGTGAGCGACAATCTAGAGTCGACTGTACCTAAGAAAGGGTGATGTCTTTACGCAATGTCTAATACTTGCTGGTATTAGACATGAAATATATGTTTTATTTTCAACCTGTTAGGCGCATTCATAACGGCTTGTGTGGCCGAATACCAATATAAAGGGTCGAGTCGATAATGAACTACTTAATAAAGGCATCCATGGTTATTTTGGTGC
>JAHRVS010000176.1 GCA_019090565.1 Gammaproteobacteria bacterium | reverse complement strand
TTTATTTTCTGGGTGGGTCGCTGGATAGCCTGTTTTTTCCTGAATACGCACCGGCCCCTTATTTGGGTACATCGGGTTTGATGTGGGCATCCCTTACGTTGGCTTTGCTGACCTTGCCGGTGGTAATTGTGTCGACAGAAGAAGGCTTGACGCGTATCCCTCGTAACCTTCGTGAAGGCAGCTTGGCTCTTGGCGCAACCAAAGCTGAAACGCTGTGGAAAGTAGTGCTGCCTATGGCCTCCCCATCCATCATGACAGGGTTGATTTTAGCGGTTGCTCGGGCGGCGGGAGAGGTTGCTCCGTTGATGTTAGTGGGGGTGGTTAAATTGGCCCCAGAGTTGCCGCTGGATGGAAACTTCCCTTACATGCATATGGAAAGAAAGTTTATGCACTTGGGTTTTCATATTTATGATGTGGGTTTTCAAAGCCCAAATGTTGAGGCTGCTCAGCCACTTGTTTATGCGACGGCATTTTTACTTGTATTGATTATTGTAACGCTTAATTTAAGTGCCATATTACTTCGTAATAATTTACGTGAAAAATATCGTGGCGTAACCGGATAACGATTTTAGAGGTAGTTTGAATGACGAAACCCATTAGAGTATCCGTTGCTTCAAGTGATAGCGGCCATGGCCGCCTGGATATCGACAAAGAAACCTCAACGTTTGAGACAAAAAACCTCAACCTTTTTTATGGTGAGAAGCAAGCGCTTAGCAACGTAGGGATCACTATTCCTGAGCACCGTGTGACAGCCTTTATTGGCCCCAGTGGTTGTGGTAAATCGACCTTGTTGCGTTGTTTTAATCGCATGAATGACCTGGTAGACAACCTGCGTATTGAAGGCGAGATTTTGCTGGGCGGCAAAAATATTCACCATCCCAGTGTGGATGTGTCTAATTTGCGCCGCCAGGTAGGAATGGTTTTCCAGCGCCCCAATCCCTTTCCTAAATCGATCTACGAAAATGTTGCTTATGGCCTGCGTTTGCAAGGAGTGAACCAACGCTCGGTACTGGATGAGAAAGTAGAGTGGGCATTAAAAGGGGCTGCCTTGTGGGACGAAGTGAAAGACCGCCTCAAAGAGAGTGCCTTGGGCATGTCTGGTGGTCAGCAGCAGCGTTTGGTTATTGCTAGAACAATTGCCATCGAGCCGCAAGTTTTGCTGCTTGATGAGCCCGCTTCAGCGCTTGACCCAATCTCCACCTTAAAAATTGAAGAGCTTATTAATGAACTTAAATCACGGTTTACCATCATCATCGTGACGCATAATATGCAGCAGGCAGCGAGGGTTTCAGACTATACTGCCTTCATGTATCTCGGAAAACTCATTGAATTTAATGACACCTCTACGCTGTTTACCAACCCTGGCGAACAACAAACTGAAGATTACATTACAGGACGTTACGGTTAAAATTATGGTGCAAAAACATATTTCTGAACAATTTAATGAAGAAATGGATGATATCCGGAATCAAGTGTTGACGATGGGCGGCTTCGTTGAAGCACAAGTAAGGGATGCCTGCGAAGCGCTAATGACTGGGGATATCACCTTGGCACAGCAAGTGATTCATAGCGATGCAGAAGTCAACTCCATGGAAAAAGGTATTGATGGAAACTGCGTTGAAATTATCGCTCGGCGCCAGCCTACTGCGGGTGATTTACGTTTGATAATGAGCTTGCACAAAGTTATCACTGATTTAGAACGGGTGGGTGACGAGGCTTCTAAAATTGCCTTAATGGCTTTGGAGTTGGCTGAAATGGGGCGCCCTCGTAATGAGTGCCAAGAGCTTACTCACCTCGCCGAACATGTTCGTAAAGAACTACACGATGCGCTGGATTCTCTTGCTCGTATGGATATTCGCTCTGCGCTGGATGTGGCATCAGAAGATGATAAAGTCGATAAAGAGTACGAAGCGGTTACCCGCCAGCTGATTACGTTGATTATGGAAAACCCCAGCAATGTGTCCCGCGTATTAAATACCTTGTGGGCAGCAAGAGCACTGGAGCGCATCGGTGATCATGCGAAAAACCTTTGCGAATACACAATTTATGTTGTCACCGGTGAAGATGTGCGGCACCGCCCTCTTGGCGAAGACGTTAAGAAGGCGCTGCTTTCCTAGCCGGCTGCAAATAAGTCAAGTATTGAAAGACTGAGTTAAAACTAAAAACGGAGGCACTTGCTTCCGTTTTTTGATTCCAGACCTCAGCAAGTGCATTGTTTCGGTGCTCCATGGGTTTATAATGAGGTATGCCGATAAAATTCAGGTCTTTAATTGCCATTTGCTAATAAACTATTCAAGGTCTGTTGAGGACCTGTGCAAACTATAGAGATAAAACCATGACCCAAATTCGTCAAGATGATGTAATTCAAAGTGTTGCCGACGCACTGCAATTTATTTCTTACTATCACCCGAAGGATTTTATTGACGCGGTGCATCAGGCTTACCTAATTGAAGAAAGCCCAGCGGCAAAAGATGCATTGGCACAAATTCTCGTGAACTCACGTATGTGTGCCGAAGGGAAACGCCCAATTTGCCAAGATACGGGTATTGTTACGGTGTTCGTAAAAGTTGGTATGGATGTTCGCTGGGATGCCAAAATCACTCTGGACGAAATGATCAACGAAGGCGTTCGTCGGGCCTACCTGAACCCCGATAACATCTTGCGTGCCTCGATACTCAGTGACCCTGCTGGCGCCCGCAAGAATACCAAAGATAACACCCCTGCGGTGATTCATACCCAGTTGGTCGCGGGTGACAAGCTTGATATCACTGTTGCTGCCAAAGGTGGCGGCTCTGAAAACAAATCGAAACTGGTCATGCTAAATCCTAGCGATAGCATCACTGACTGGGTACTAAAAACCGTTCCCACCATGGGGGCAGGTTGGTGCCCACCGGGTGTTTTGGGCATTGGCATAGGGGGGACATCGGAAAAAGCCATGGTTTTGGCGAAGGAATCCTTGATGGAGCCTATCGATATGCACGAGCTGATAAAAAGAGGCCCTTCTAATCGCGCCGAAGAGTTGCGACTCGACATATTTGAAAAAGTGAATGCCTTGGGCATTGGCGCCCAAGGTTTGGGTGGTTTAACCACAGTGGTGGACATAAAAATTAAGGATTA
>JAHRVS010000175.1 GCA_019090565.1 Gammaproteobacteria bacterium | reverse complement strand
GCGATCAAAGGCACCCCTGAGGCTCCTGGCACTTTCGCTGACACCCGACTGATAATGCTCACCTCGCAAGGGCAACGGGGCGATGCAAAAAGAGCGTTAGCAATGGGTTTTGATGCTTATCTAAATAAACCCATCGATCAAACTGCTCTTTACAGTACTCTACTACGAGTAGCTGGAATAACCGTAAGTGAAGCTCCACAGGTCGCTGTAGACACGGACATGGAATTACCACAATTCAATGCGCGCGTCTTAGTAGTGGAAGATAATGTCACGAATCAAATGGTTGCTAAGTTTATTCTCGAAGACTTTGGGATTAACGCTGACCTTGCGGCCAATGGAGAAGAAGCTCTACACGCATTGGAAAATTTACCCTATGACTTAGTCCTTATGGATTGCCAGATGCCTGTCATGGATGGTTTTGATGCGACTATTCGTATTCGTGACCCGCAATCAAGGGTTCGAGATAAAGCGATACCTGTTGTCGCGATGACCGCGAACACGATGCAAGGTGATCGTGAAAAATGTCTTGCGGCTGGCATGAACGATTTCATCTCGAAGCCGGTGGAGCCGGATAAACTTCAGCATGTATTGGAATGCTGGTTAACCAAATAAAACAGCCTAACCATGCAGCTTCTTCGAAGCGCCCCTCCCTCTAATCCACTCGATAGACTCTACCGCGCCAGCTTGTTTTGAGCGCAGCTTATTTTTCCGCTCCCTGAATTGCTCAAGGGAAGAAAGCGTACCTACTGCATCAAAAAAGTATCTCTGGAAGTGAGAAACGGAGTCAATCCAGCTTTCAGGCTTAATACCCAAACGCTGGAGAATGGGTGGTAACGGTTCATCAATAGCCCCGCGTTTATCCTCTCGTAGAGAGCGCCCTGCCCAACCCACTAACTCACAATAGTCCTGCCGTGGAAAAGGAACCCCTTCTGATAAGGACGCAAAGGAGCTTCCGTCCAACGGTTTTAAGCGCGTCTGTCTGAGTCCCGAATCGCGCTGCCCCACAAGCTCTCTTTTGACGTTTTTAACCTGCGCTTTTTGTTGCTGAGAAGAGTTTCGAACACGCTTAACATGATCAAATATTCGTTCTTGTATCGAGGTGAAATCGGACTCTTCTGGCGTTGAAGCCATCTTGGCGCGAACTGAGTTTAAGTCGACATAGGCATACAAGAGAGAAGCACGCCTTCATCCAGTAAAGCCTGGTTTTTAAAACGACCCTCGCACCTAATGCGGCGTCTACTTTTTATGGGAAACACCAACCGCTAACGCCCAAAACAGCAGCCAGCCAACTGGCGGTTCTTGCGCCACTTCTTGCACAAAAAGCGACCACTTATAGAGTCCGGTGCTGCTGCTTGTTACACGTTTGCATAATTAGAAACCTCTATTAGATTACCGTCAGGATCTCTAAAATAGGCTGAATTAATACTACCCAAGGCACCCGTTCTTTTAACTGGGCCTTCTATTATTTTTACGCCTTTTGTTTCTAGCTCAGCTATTACTTCTTGGACAGGTGTATCAATGATAAAACATAAATCTGCTGAGCCAGCTTTTACATTCTGTGCTTTAGGCTCAAACTTATTTTCGAGTTGGTGAAGGTTAATTTTCTGTTGACCAAAGCTTAGGGCAACTCGCCCCCCTCCAAATTCAATTATCTCCATACCCATATTAGATGTATAGAATTGAACCGTAGTATCAATATCCTTAACTGTAAGAACAAGATGATCAATTCTATTTACTTGCACAATTCTCGATTCCATTACGCCGTGTATCGCCTTTGTAACCGGCTAATTTAAAGCGTGGCCTTTTGCGGTAAAGTGGTCAAGCCACTGCAAAAGGCCACACTTTAAATTAGCCGGCTCACAAACTTATTATGCATTTTTTAAAAACTCTATTGCAGACTCTTTTTCTTCAATTGGGAAACACTTCATTTCGATATTTTTGAAAACCTTATCTTCAATGCCTATGATTGTTTTTAGCCACTTTCTGTCGGTTAGCAATGCTGTTTTAGATATATTAGATGTTCCAGCATCGAATAAGTATTTAAACTCCTCGACTATCGCAGCAATCTCAATCCCTTTGAATGAATCTAATTGCTCAAAAATAACGATGTTTCCGTATGTGTTGATTTTCTCTCGTGCTTTATTTAGCACTAACTCCATATCACTTTCAGTGACTTTGCTGGATATACGAATGGCGACCGCATTATCAATGCCTATCTCTAGTAACTCTACCATGGGAATTTCCTTGTGTTGAATTAAAATGCATAATGCCAACATCAGCCGTGCGCATTTCAGCGTCGGCTGGATATTTTTATTAAGCCATCACTCTGAGGAAAAATCAATTGTATTTATAAGCACCAATAACGCACATGATAAGCCAGACAGCATCAATAGCCAGTAAAAAAACAAACCTAAAAGACAATCAAGCTTGGCGGTGTTTTCGAGTAATAGCTGTGCATTTGCACGCATAAACGAAAGTGAACTGGCTTCTAGTTTTTTACTCCACGACCTAGGGAACGCTAGACTCTGCACAACATTAATAATGCCCCAGCCACTAAAACCAATAAGAACATCCATCTTTTATAACAAAAATGCAACTCGATCCTCTGTGTCATTACCCGCAATTGAATGGTGATGTATAAAAAACCATCGAAAGTGAGACAGTTATCCCAATCTGCAGGCTTAATTAACAATAAGTAGGTTTATAAAAACAAGAAAATAAACATGCTCGCCACACAAATTCAAATCATTCAGCCATACAATTTCAGTTAGGCTGACTTGCCTTTTAACCGCTCGATAAGTATTGTTTCCTGGACGTTGATTTTAAGCCTTCTGGTATCGCTCTAAAGAAGTGACTAACCGACCCAATCCAGCTTTCTTCATCAATGCCTAACCGCTTTAATGTG
>JAHRVS010000174.1 GCA_019090565.1 Gammaproteobacteria bacterium | reverse complement strand
GAATTGACTTACAAATTCAAGTACGTGGCGTACGGGTCGAGCTGGGGGAAATAGAAGCCCAGTTAATCCAGCTTGAAGGCGTTAACAAAGCAGTGGTGTCACTCATCAGCCAGGTGCCGGGAGAAAATCTACAGCAAGAAGGTTTAGTGGCTTATCTTCACACCGATAACGACATCGACAGCCAAGAATTGCGCCGCCGTCTTGCGGTCAAATTGCCCGAGGCCATGGTGCCGAAGATTTTTCAGGCGGTTGAATCGCTTCCTGTCACTGCAAATGGGAAAATTGACCGTAAAAATTTACCGCCGATTGTTTTACCAGATGCTGCGGACACCTACGTTGGCCCAGAAACACAAACCGAAGAAAAACTGGTCGGTATTTGGCAGCAAGTATTGGGGTTAGATAAAATAAGCACCCGCGATGATTTTTTTGCTCTAGGCGGCCACTCTCTGCTCGCCACCAAGGTGCATAACCGTTTGCGGGACACCTTTATGCTTGAAATACCCCTGCGCACCCTGTTTGAAGTGACGACGATTAAAGAATTGGCAGGGGTGGTGCAAGCCCTTACCACGCCAAGTGACGAGGGGGGTGAAGCCATGAGTGATATGGACGAAGGGGGTTTTGATGAAGGATCGTTTTGATTTGTTCAGTCAAGGGGGATAAGCCTAGAAACCACAATTCGAGTACGAAATTCTGCACAAGCTCTTGCCGCACCTTTTTCGCACCCAACTGAGGCTTCTAGGATAAAAGCATGGCCAAAGACATTGAAATAATTTTGGCATCGACGTTGACCTGCCCGCAATGTGGCCACAGTGAAACCGAAACAATGCCAAGCGATGCATGCCAATGGTTTTACGACTGCAAAGGCTGCGGAGCATTGCTTAAGCCCAAGCCCGGTGACTGCTGTGTTTTTTGTTCCTACGCCACCATGCCATGCCCGCCGATTCAAGCTGGTGATGCATCTTGCTGTTCCTAGTGACCTAAAACAGTGAAATAATGGCGGCATTATTAATACCGGACACAAGCCCATGACGCCGACACCCTTTGAACAGTTTTTAAACCTAGAATTGTGTGAATCCACCGCCGAAAAAACCATCGTTGCCTTTCCGGAGCAAGAGGTTACGCTGAACTTAGGTGGCACCTTGCATGGTGGCGCCTCCATGAGCATCATCACCCTGGCCGCCAAACACGCCCTCTACCCCTTGATCAGTGAGAGTGAGTGTCAGCAAGTGCGCATGCTTGATCAGTCTGTTCGTTTTACCAGCACCGCGCGTGGCGAAAAGGTACTTGCTGAAGCGGTGGTCATCAAAAAGGGCAAAGAGCTGGCTTTTGTTGATGTCGATGTAAAAACCGAAGCCGGTAAGCTGGTTTCTAAAGGCATCGTCACCCTGCGATATGGCCAGCAGGGTGAAGCGGAAAACGAGCACCCAGCACCCACCATTCAGGTTGAAGACCATTATCCCAAAACCTGGCACCCAGGCCCCATGGCGCCGTTATTGGCTCAGCGTGGTTTTACCGCAAATTTGGGTTTAAATATTCAGCATGTCAAAGACGGTGAATCCATCGTCAGGCTTGATGTGAGCGACCACATACTCAGCTCTGCGCGGGTGATTGACGACGGCGCCATTGGCACCCTGTGTGACAGCGCTGGGGCCATGGCCACTATGGCTATGAACCAACAGGGCATGTCTCGGGGCTCAACCCCCTCTATGCACATTAATTATTTCAGTACGCTGCAAAATGAATCGCTGATTGCTTTGGGTAAAGGCCGTTGGTCATACAACGAATCTTACGTGGCGGATGTGAGCGTGGTGGGTGAAAACAGTGGCACCGTGTATGCCAAAGCGCAGGTTTTGTTTCGGATAATGGTTTGATTTTGGATTAAAGTCCGCTGGTTTTTTGATCTTGGTGTAAGGTTTATGGTTAACACCTTGTCCGTGCACGATAAGTGCACTTCTCAGCCAGTAACTCCACTTCGCTACTATTTCACAGTCTCTATGGTGACTATACACAAGCATGCCCAAATGCAGTAAAAATCATCAAATTAAAAGAAAAGATACCATTTATAGTTACAATAAAACTAAATTCCAATGATTCGGAATCGTTGAATAAAAAGCAAAGCAACTATCGAGATACAGAAATATTATTCATATCTGTGTTTGATGTACGGTATTTGTAAAACAAATTATTGATTCCCTCATTAGGGGACTATCATATTAAAGCGTGCGTACCATTTTGTGGTCGGGCTAAGGCCGCTAGTTATAGCTTCTGCTTGCTCTGACGCGGCAGGATGTTTTGGCCGAAGGGTATTGCTGATTGCAGGAAAAATGTGCTGTATCGTTGAGTTGGATATAAAGCCAGCGCCATCCAAAAAAAAATCATAAATGGAAAGAGTATGAAATACATAGCATTTGTTCTAATCTTTATGTCGTCTTCCTTGTGGGCCGCAGGCTTGCCGCTTAACAAAGGTCTAATCGAGTCTTTTTATACAGTTGCTGAAAAGATTTCCAGTCTTGAGTCAAAGTACCCAAAAGTATTTGCTGAAAGCGAAAAATTAAGCAGTGTCGGCGATGAAAAAACCATCAAATTCATGGAGGCATCGAAAGCCTACCCCGATATAAAAAATATTTTGTCATCTTCTGAGTTCAGTGATCTAGATGCGTTTTTTGATGTTTCTAGTAGACTGATGGGGAGTCTTTATTCTGCGCAAATAAAAAAAATGCCAGCAGGGATGGACATAAATTCGATGTTTCAATTGCAGGAAAAAAGCATTGCAAACATGGAAAAAACAAGCGGTGTCCCTGCTTCGGTCATAAGTGAGATGAAAGAGTCTCTTAGTAAAGCGAAAGCGCAAAGAAAACACATGGAGATTGCTTCTCGTAAGGCGAGTGAGGCAGACAAAAAATTTATTCTCGATAACATGGCTTGGGTAATGACTATGATTCCAGACTTAGGGGGGCATGACGAGGAATAATTGACGCGAAGAACGGGGCTTCAAGAGGTAAGCCAATTCGACAGAAATACGCTAGGAGTTTGTCAAAGCGAGGCTTTCTTGGTCTCGCATGAAAAGCATATTTTAAGGTGCGCCCAATTGTTTTAGAGTCAACCTGACGACCCGTTAGGCCAAAAGCGAGATAGCTTGCGGTTAAAGGCTCGTTTGTGGGCCAAAAAGTCGAATTCTGGCTGTTGCCAGCTTTTCCTTATCGTTTTTATATGGTGACCTCACACCTCACACCTCACACCTCACACCTCACACCTCACACTATTAGTTCGCGAGCAAAATCAACTTGCTTGGTGGCATATAGCTGCTGCATCAGTACTCGAACAACCCGCTTTCCAGCCTGTAATCCCACTTTGGTATTATTTCACAATTTCAGTGGTAACTATGCACGAGCATGGGCCGAGGATATCTCTAGAATTGATTTTACCAGGAGCGAGGGACGATTGGAGAAATTCAAGAGCCATTTTAATCTGGCGTTATCGTAAATCAAACAACATCCTGCAAACGAGAGTGACACACTAAATTCAAGAGGAATTAAATCATGAAAAAATTAATTACCAAATCGTTACTTGCCTCGATGGTTGTAGCAAGCCCACTTCTATTTTCCCTCGATGCTTCGGCAGGTGATGGGAAAATTTATTCGGGTGCAGATTGCGAACGCCATAGCGGAAGCACTTCTTATGACCACAGTTCTGGAATTTTTAGAAATAATTCCACCACGCAAAATTTAACAGTTGTATGCCCAGTTACGAAAGATGTGTTTGCGCATAATCTAAATGGCGGGTGGATAAAGCTAGTTGACAAAAGCACCACTGAAAATTTCACGTGCTCAATGAAAAGTAAGCACCGTAATGCGAATGGAAGTTGGACAAACTATTGGTCAGGGAATATGTATTCATCAGGATTTGGTACACACACTCAAAAGAAGTCATTTAATGGCATGGGTCATGTCAGCAGTAATTCGCATTACTACGTAACATGTACTATTCCAAAAAAGAATGCTACAAATGGGTCGAGCTATATAGTCTCTTACAGCGCGACTGAGAATAGTTAACCGGCAAAACACTTAAACTTTGGGCGTGGTTCGGGCTCATACTATAACAATAGTTATGAGCCCTTAGCGGGATGCTTGGCGAAATAAACGCTGCGTAAATAAAATCAACTAAATGCTATAAATAGAACTAGGAGGGAGGTCAGTGAAGGCATCAATCAAAGAGTCGGCATTTTGGATATCTAAAAATGGAACGCTAATGATTTGCGCAATTTTTGCCGCACAGTATCTTAATAACACATCACTCTCTAGGGCTGATGAAGCGCTAATCAATGACGCAGTAATGGCTCATTTAGACAGTCAGTTACCGATAATCACTCCCAGTTTAGAGAAGGCAGTAGGTGAGCTAGCCGCATTGCAAAAACAACTGAACATGACAAATAATATTACCAACTATAACCAAGAAGATATCTTATCCATTGAGCAGCAGCTTGCAGCACTAAATAGTGCTTTTGCCCAAATTGATGCAAGGTATTATCAAGCTGACAAAAAACCAATGACAGGAATAATCAGCACCGACTCGAAGAGTGACGCCGATAGCATCGAACAAATGGAAAGCGAGCTTTTTGCTCAAACCCAATCCTATGATGATGCGGTTTATTCTGAGCCCAATTCAAGTTGGGCGAGTGAGGTGGAGGTGAAAATTCAGGACGCGTTGTCTGAAGAAGGAATGCACGATTTTGACTTGGTCGAACACGCTTGCGGGGAAGCTGTTTGTAGAACACAAGTGGTGCTAGATGATATGGACGACAAACTAGATGAAATAGATGAATTAATGTCTGTAATGGCTGATAGAGGCGAAGGGAGAATGCAATTCGATAGTAAGACAAGCATGGTGACTTTCCACTATGCAAAAGAAGGAGAGTCCTTGCCGCATATGGCTGAGAATTAGGAGTGCAGCCTTGATGAAACGTTAAGCGTGCATTTTTTAAGGTTTAGCTAAATCCTAGCGACTAAGATTGCATGATCGTAAGCGCTAGCTTTATTCTTCACTGTTTAATAAGCAGCCATTTAAAAGGAAGTTATCTATGCACTTGCATAATTTTGTACCATTTATAATTATTGCATTTCTTACCGCGTGCAGCAGTGAAGGTGCGAATAGTGAGTCTCAAGGTGACACTGTTTTGAATACCTTCTCTGTCACAGAAAGTGTTGCTGCTCTAAACTTAGGTTCGACAACTTGGGAGTCGGATTGTTTTCGAGTAGAAAACTCTAACCCTGAAAGTAGTAGCGATGAAGCAACTTATCAACGGTTTGTCTTTGAGTTTGCTGCTGATTCAACGAGCTATGATATAGAAGCGCATATTTATTATTTACCCAACGAAACTTGTTCAGGCAATTACGACTTTATAAGCACGGCAACGTATTCGATTATTATTGCTGATGGTATTACCACCGGTAGTGGTTTATCTGCTTACCCTGTTTCTGAAATTTTGACTGAGGAGAATTATAAGGGTGTTTGGCAAAAAACTAAAAGTACATTTATTACCCGCATTGATAATCTTCTCTACTATGGCGCGGCAGAAAATGGTATTACCGAATTAAACTTTGATGAAGCATATCGTCTTGTTGAGTAGACCGCATCGGCGAGCGCTTGCTTTTTCTGTGGCAGTGCTATAATTTTTTCCTCTACAGCGACTTTTGTTACTAACTCTTGGATTCAAACAATAAGTGTATAACGCCAATAGGTAGGAAAGGCTGATTGGCTATAAATCGGCCGTCTTTTCTCCTATCAGAGACACAATGATGCCAGGTTTCGATGTTGCTGGTGTGTTTTACCTGACCCCAAAAAGCGCATAAATGGTGTCTGCCACGAAATGTGTCTATTTCGTGTGTTGAAACAAAGGGCGCCTCTAAAACTGCACTATTTCACGTAATAGCTGCGTCACCGGTTAAGGCTTCTGCAAAACTGGCATGCAGCACATTGTGTGCATAAGCTCCGTACTCGAATCCTCGTGCCTGCCTTATACACGGTAGCTCTCGGCAATTGCGTCCTGCATTACTCTACCTCCTGTATCCACGCAGTCGTCCGTGGGGGGCTTTCGCGCTCTCACGTGAAAACCACTATTTTTAGAGGTGCCCTAAAGTAATGGGGAGAAGGAACCAGCATTTTGATGAAAAGCCCAAAATGCTGGATGAATCAATATCAGTGGGCATGCCCGTGCGCGATCTCTTCTTTTGTCGCCTTACGCACATCAACCACCTCAACTTCAAAGGTGAGAGAGAGGCCAGCCAAGGGATGGTTCGCATCCACAACGATTTTATTGCCCTCTACCTCTTTTATTACCACGTGCTCAACAGAGCCATCGTCATTGTCTGCTTCAAAGGTCATGCCGACCTCAATGTCTTTAATTCCGGGGAAAACCGATCGATCAACGCTTTGGACTAACTCGGGAATAAGCTCGCCATAGGCTTCATTGGGTGCAACGGTTACTTCCAGAGTATCGCCGACCGCCTTTCCTTCTAGTGCGTTTTCGAGACCTGGAATGATGCTGTCTGAGCCATGAAGATAGACAAGCGGTTCGTTCCCTTCGGTACTATCTACAACAGTGCCGTTGTCGTCAGTTAGTTTGTAACGAATGCTGACGACTTGGCCATTTCCAATAAGTAAAGACATAAAATAAACCTGTGAGTGAGTGCGAGTAGGCAAGGGAGATTTAAAGGGTGGGTTGCGTAGGTTACCACACGGAAAATTTATTTCGTGCTATAGCCCCACATTTTTCCAAATTATGTGGTGAATGATGATATTGCGCAAGGAGTGTTTTTGATCACTGCGTCATTGCACTGCTCTACCTCCTGCGTCCATGCAGTCGTCCGTGCGGGGCTTTCTTGCTTTCACGTGAAAATCACGATTTTTAGAGCTGCCCTAAAGTCAAGGTGACAGAAAATATGGCTTTTAATAATACTATGAGCATAACAACTTTGGTGTAAGCTGAACCGCCCATTGACGAGATAAAGGATATAATAATATGAAAGCAGCGGTAATGCGCGAAGTGGGAAAGCCACTCCAAATTGAACAAGTAGAGGTGTCAAAGCCCAAATCCAGAGAAGTGCTGATTAGAACCTCTGCTGCCGGTGTTTGCCATAGCGATCTGCATATTATGCAGGGCCATTATCCCTATCCCTTGCCTGTTGTATTGGGCCATGAGTCGGCCGGAATTGTTGAGCAAGTGGGGTCAGACGTGACGTATGTTAAGCCTGGTGACCACGTCATTACTTGTCTGTCAGCATTTTGCGGCCATTGCGAACATTGTTTAACGGGCCACATGTCCCGTTGTGCTAGTGAAGAAACCAAGCGTGGCCCTGAAGATGAGTCGCGACTTTTTTTGAACAGCTCCGCTATTCAGCAATTCGCAAACTTGTCTTCTTATGCAGAAATGATTCTTACCCATGAACACGCGTTGGTTAAAGTGCGTGAAGATATGCCATTAGACCGTGCGGCACTGATTGGTTGCGCGGTAACTACCGGCGTAGGCAGTGTTTTTCACACTGCTCAGGTTGAGCCAGGAAGCACCGTTGCTGTGATCGGTTGCGGCGGTGTTGGTCTGTCGTGCATTAACGGTGCTGCTATCGCTGGTGCGAGCCGAATCATTGCCATTGACCGCATGCCCAATAAGCTGGAAATGGCGAAAGATTTTGGCGCCACTGACGTCATTAACGCCAGTGATGTTGATCCCGTTGAAGCGGTGATGGAGCTCACCCGTGGAGGCGTTCATTATTCTTTCGAGGCGATTGGGTTAAAGCAGACTACCGAACAGTCCTTTGCCATGCTCAAAACTGGCGGCGTGGCAACCGTCATTGGTATGATTCCCGTTGGCACTAAAATCGAGTTGCCTGGCACCGATTTTTTACG
>JAHRVS010000173.1 GCA_019090565.1 Gammaproteobacteria bacterium | reverse complement strand
TGGGGTGATAGATGGTTCAATTACATTGGTGCTTGATGTAAAAAAAGAAACTCAGGAATCCGGCGAACTGTCAGTGACTTTAAAAGGTCGAATGCGGAAAGTAGAACTTACAAAAACAACCTTTAAGTATAAGCAGCCAGGCGTAAGAAATAGTAGTGATAAGAATGATTCACAGGGGGTTCTGGAAAAATTAGAGGTGGATTACGGTTTAGCTATAAGCAATAAAATGCGAATTGATGATTTCCTAATGAGCGCTCAAACTATATTGGAGGGTTCCCCGTTAGTTGATCAGCATGTAGAGGAGGGTATCTTGCTTTCTTCAAGGCTTTTTCAGCACTACTTTGTCAGTGGTGATCACGAAATGGCCAATATTTTGATTAAGCACTTTTTAAATAAACAGCTGCCTACTTTGAAAGATACTAAATATAGTACAGATTATAGTATGTCTGTGTTTGCCAGCCAAGGCTTAGCTTTATCAGTAGTCACTAATAACCAGGAGCTAGGAGCTCGGATATTTGATGAAATGATTGGCTTAGATTTTGACGTTAGTGATCAAATCAATGCAACACTTATGTATAATTTGGCTTGCTACCATGCAGTGCATGATAGGAAAAACTTCATGTTAGCCGCTATACGTCAATCTATTGCCTTGGGGAAGCCGCCGTCGAAATTCATGGCTGACCGCGATTTTAAATCCTACAAAAAGGATGCGGATTTTGTGGAGGCTCTAAATTCAAAAATAACGCTTTCTCCAGAAGTTGAAGCTAGAGCCAAAGAGCTTGTGCTCACCAATGGTTTCTGATGGGCGGCAAGGGTACTTGGGACATGGGGTCAAGTGTTGATTCAATGTATTACTTGCGATGGCCTTTAGAGATGCCTAGACCATAGCGAATAGAATGCCCAGATACCTATCATGTCATGAAGCGAGGCCACGACCGTAAAGTGACCTTTCATGACGATCGCTACTACCAAGCGTTTTTAGAAACAATAAAAGAGGCCTGTAGTCGCTTCTGTATGGAGGTGCATGCATACTGCCGCATTGGAAATCACTACCATCTATTAATCAAAACACCATAAGGTAATTTGTCCCGCTGCATGCGGCACGTGAATGGCGTATACACCCAGCGTTATAACCGCCTTAGAAATACCAACGGCCCATTATTTCGCAGTCGATTTAAAGCGGTATCGGTAGAAAGCGATGTCTATCTCCTGCAGCTGACACGTTATATACACCGCAATCCGGTGGATATGAGGACGCCTCAGGTGATTGAGTTGGCGACGTATCCGTGGTCAGGCTTTCCGGCTTACCTGAATAAAAGCCCTTCTCCGCTGTGGCTGAACGGTGAGTTTAATTACCAGTCATTGGGGAAAAGAGTCGATACCACGCTTATCGGCGTTTTTTAGATCAAGGTGTTGATGAGGATATATTGGCGCTTTGTGGAAAGGGCAATCTGAAGCTCGTACTAGGTAACGACGACTTTACTGAAGGCACTTCGCATTATTCTTGGGTGGCCTCCCGCTGGGGGCCTCAAATTGTAATGCATGGTTAAACCGGCGCAATACAATTCGAGGGAGCAGGGGCAAGTAAGCCTTGTGGTTTAGCTGGCTTGTGTGAGGGGGCTTGGCTCAGAGCTGTCGAGCATTTTCTGCAATTCACCGTTGTCGATAAGGGTGCGCGCTTCAGTCGCACCGCCAATTAGATTGCCTTTCACAAAGACCATTGGGAATGTTGCCCAGCCTGTCCACATTTTGAGAGCATTGCGTTTTCGCCACTGGCTGAGGTAGCCGCCGTACTGAAGATACGTCACAGGGTGGCCGGCTGCTTTGAGTACTTTGCGGGCTGTACCAACATGGGGGTTTCCTCCCATGCCGATTACGACGATATCATTATTGGCAACTGCCTCGGTGACTTCGTTCATGATTTCAAACTGGTTGTCGGAGATAGCACTTTGAATTGCGGGGTGGATCTGGTTATTGTCGAGTACTTTTCTGGTCATGATGTGTTCCCTAGTAGTGGTGGTTGTGCCTGCAGGGGTGTTTGGGCCTTGTGGTCTTGCGCAAGGGTTAGAGTGCTTATTTTTTCTGACAAATTCCAATAAAGCTAGTATATTTCGCGCCATAACTAAAAATAGTTTTAGGTCGTTACCTTTGGCTTAGGTCGTTACCGTTGAAGTGGCGCTTGCTTTTTTTGGGCCTTCTCTTTCACATTACAATAAGAATTTAGTTATGAGACAAATTGGTCAGTCACTTCCCCCTTGGTATGAGCGTATTCCTGATTTTATTCAGTTGATGCGCCTTGACCGTCCTATCGGTATTTTGCTGCTACTTTGGCCGACGCTTTGGGCTTTGTGGATTGCAGGCGAGGGCAGCCCCGATTATTCGGTGGTCTTCATTTTTTGCATGGGCGTGGTGCTGATGCGCAGCGCAGGCTGTGTGGTTAACGATTTTGCTGATCGAAAAATTGATGGTGAGGTGGAGCGTACCAAGAATCGGCCGCTTGCAACGGGGCGTATCACCAGTCGCGAGGCTTTGACGCTGTTTGGTTTGTTGATGGGGCTGGCGTTTTTTCTGGTGCTGTTCACGAATATCTTTACGATTCTGTTGTCCTTCGGTGCGGCGTTGTTGGCTGCGTCTTACCCATTTATGAAGCGGTATACCCATTTCCCTCAGGTGGCATTGGGGGCGGCGTTTGCCTGGTCGATTCCGATGTCATTTGCGGGGCAGACAAACAGTTTGCCCTCTGAGGTGTGGATTATCTATGGCGCGACGCTGATATGGACGGTGGCTTATGACACGATGTATGCCATGGTGGACAGGGAGGATGACTTGAGGATAGGTGTTAAGTCGACGGCGATTATTTTTGGCCGTGCCGATAAGCTGATTATCGGCTGTTTGCAGCTTGCGACCCTCTTGTTGTTGGTGTTGTTAGGTTTACAGCTTGAACTTGGGGTTTGTTATTACTTGGGGCTGCTTGTGGCGGCTGGTTTGTTTGTTCATCAGCAAGCCTTGATTAAGAACCGCGATCGAGATGCGTGTTTTGAGGCCTTTTTGAATAATAACCAGGTGGGCATGGCGATATTTATTGGTTTGTTTTTGGACTATTTGTTTGTTTAGTGGGTGGCTGAGCGTCACTGAGTCGGTCTTCTGTAAAACTGGCGTACAGGTCTTCGTGCAGGTTTTTTTCTCCCAGATAGATAATACTATTTCTAGAGGTGATCTGAAGCTTAAAACCCGTATTTACAGCTTGTAAATACGGGTTTTAAGCTTGATTTTAATTCGGCAGTGGCCGAGTTAGTGGGGTTCTAGCCGGCTGATGGATGGTGCATTTCATGCTCCGCAAGGGGGCGTTGCTTAGCCCATGCCTAGTAAGAAATAAACGGCGCCGGCTGCTGCGATGCCTAACACGCCAAAGACCATTGAAACCTTGGCCATTGAATGGGCAGCACTCACGTCTTCTTTGCTGACGCTGTCTGGTTTGTTTACTTTTTCAAGCAGTGTTTCTTCTAGCGCTTTCAGGTTGTTGGCGTCGTCTTTTAGCTTCTGCTCCATAGGTTTGAAGGCATCGCCAATTTTTGCTTCGAAAACGCTTTCTGCTTGTTTTGTGGCGATGTCTTTAAGTTGTTTGGCGTAAGCATCTGAAGAGCTGCTCATTAAGTCGCTGAGGCTTGATATTTCACCGTCAATGAG
>JAHRVS010000172.1 GCA_019090565.1 Gammaproteobacteria bacterium | reverse complement strand
GGCACTAGGTTTTGATCCTAGCATGCGGAGGTTCGAATCCTCCCAGCCCAGCCATCTCTCCGCACCGATATCATCACCGAAGGTATCTCATATATGTCCAAGCTCGTGGTCTTCACCGGTAATGCCAACCCTGAACTCGCTCAAAAAGTTGCCGGCCAGCTGCACTTGCCCATGGGCAACGCCACTGTTTCCAAGTTCAGCGATGGTGAGATCAGCGTCCAAATCAATGAAAATGTACGCGGCAAAGATGTCTTTATCGTGCAATCAACCTGCATGCCTACTAATGACAACCTAATGGAACTGATCATCATGGCCGACGCATTGCGTCGCTCATCTGCCGGTCGTATTACGGCGGTGATTCCTTACTTCGGTTATGCGCGACAAGACAGGCGCGTACGGTCTGCCCGAGTTGCCATTTCAGCGAGAGTTATCGCTGACATGATCACATCAGTAGGTATAAACCGAGTGCTCACTGTTGATTTGCATGCGGACCAAATACAGGGTTTTTTCGACATCCCTGTGGATAACGTTTATGGCTCACCGGTACTAGTTAGCGACATAAAAAGCCAGCGATACGAAGATCTTGTGGTCGTTTCCCCAGACGTCGGAGGCGTTGTTCGCGCAAGAGCCATCGCCAAAAACCTTGACGATGCAGACCTGGCCATTATTGATAAAAGGCGTCCACAAGCCAATCAAGCACAAGTCATGCACATTATTGGCGATGTAGAAGGAAGGACCTGTGTTGTTGTTGACGATATGGTCGACACAGCTGGCACGCTCTGTAAAGCAGCCGATGCTTTAAAGGAGCACGGGGCCAAGCGCGTTGTCGCTTACTGTACTCACCCCGTACTTTCTGGTTCAGCGCTTGACAATATAGCCGCATCCCAGTTGGATGAGCTTGTGGTAACAGATACAATTCCTCTTTCCCCGTTAGCGCTAAATTCTGGTAAGATTCGCCAATTAAGCTTATCCGCAGTGCTTGCGGAAACGGTACGCCGCATTAACAATGAAGAATCACTGAGCGCTATGTTTGACCACCCATTTAGTTACTAAGTAGCGCTCACTTTAGAATTGATTTTAGACGGCCGCTGAAAGAGAAGAGAAACCTCTCCTCTTTCAGCGGCTTCTTTATGCCAGACACCTTCATTTTGAACCCATCTGGCTCACCTCCCCACTACGCTTGGTCGCGAGCTATTGGGGCTATTAACTACGGAGCAAATCATGTCTTCTGAATTTGAACTCAATATTGAATTACGTACAGACCACGGCAAAGGTGCGAGCCGCCGCCTACGTCGCCTACAAAATAAAATACCAGCCATCGTTTACGGGGCCGACAAGGAACCCATTTCGGTTAGCCTGGTATCCAAAGACTTTGAGAAAAGCCTTCAAAATGAAGCTTTCTACAACCATATCATAACCCTAAACCTAGATGGACAAGCTCAGCAGGTAGTTCTTAAAGACTTGCAGCGCCACCCAGCCAAAGGCTTCCCCCTGCATGCTGATTTCTTGCGTATTGATGCAAACCATAAAATCCACATGCATGTCCCGCTTCACTTCCTGAACCAAGACACTTGCGTGGGCGTTAAAACAGAGGGCGGAGTGATTTCCCATCAGCTAAATGACGTTGAAATCACTTGTTTACCAAAAGACCTTCCCGAGTACCTGGAAGTAGACATGATAGACATTGCATTAGGCCAGACACTGCACCTGTCTGACCTAGTTGTTCCTGCTGGGGTTGAAATTGTTGCACTGACACATGGCGCAGACCATAACTTGCCAGTATGTAACGTTCACATTGCCAAAGGGGCTCCTGTAGAAGAAGCCGAAGAGACTGATAGCGAAGGAAGCGAAGAAGAATCCGGCGAGGCATAAGTCTACCGTATATTCATCGTAAGCCATGACTATTAAACTCATCGTGGGCCTGGGCAATCCAGGCCCCGAATACCAGAAGACCCGCCATAACGCGGGCGTCTGGCTTATTGATGAAATTACCTCCCAATACCCTACCATCCTGAAAAACGAAAAAAAATTCCATGGCCGCTCTGGCCGAACACGCATAGCAGGTCAAGATGTCCACTTGCTGATTCCTAGCACTTTTATGAATAGAAGTGGCCTGTCTGTAGCCGCTGTGTGTAATTTTTATAAGATCAAGCCCGAGGAAGTTCTCGTTGCACATGATGAGCTCGACCTTGAGCCGGGCAAGGTAAAACTAAAGCGCGGTGGCGGGCACGGTGGGCACAATGGCCTGCGTGATATCATCACCCAGCTTGGTAGCAAAGAGTTTCATCGCCTACGGCTGGGAATCGGCCACCCAGGCAGCAAAGACCAAGTAACAGCCTATGTGCTTGGCAAAGCGCCTAACGCAGACACCAGCGCAATAAACCAGTGTCTTAACGATTGCGTATCACAGCTAAGTAAAATCGTCAGTGGCGACCATCAAGCTGCTATGAATTTCTTACACTAGCGAGCACTTGATCAATCATTAGGGCTTCTCAAAACCAAGCAACAATTAATTAATTTAGCTAGAGATCAGATCATGGGTTTTAAATGTGGCATCGTTGGCCTTCCCAACGTCGGAAAAT
>JAHRVS010000171.1 GCA_019090565.1 Gammaproteobacteria bacterium | reverse complement strand
GAAACGGCTATCTTGGCGGCGAAATTCACCTTCGCTGCTTTTAGCATCGTACCACTGGTCAACCCATTGTCCTTTTTGTAATAAGCCCATTACTGTTCTCCCGAAACTCGATGCATCTAGCTAGCCAATAAAGCGTTATCAATTTGCTGCTTACCCTGGGCAATTACCTGTTCTGGAGAGCCTTTGGAACCACTGGCATCAATATGACTAACCTCGTTAATACCAATAAAACGACAGATATGCTCCAGGTAGCGGCTGGCAAAATCCATCTCACTGCCAATTGGTGTGCCTCCAGTGGCGGTGATAATAAACGCACGCTGGATTCCCAATAAGCCAACTGGCCCTTGTTCGGTGTAGTTAAAACTAACTCCAGCACGGCAGATTGCATCGATCCATTGCTTAAGTGATGCGGGAATACCAAAGTTGTACATAGGGGCACCAAGCACCAGCGTGTTTGCTTCTTTAAGCTCATCAATTAATTGATTCGACAATGCTAATTGTTGTTGAAAGCTGGGCTGAGAGTGCTCAGCAGAGGCGTGGATATCGATTAGGTCTTCTGCGCTGATTGAAGGCAATGGCTGCTGTGCAAGATCTCGACTAACCACCGGCTGCCCCAGGGATTCAACCAGATATTGGCTGAGAATGCGGGTGTTGGACCCCTCTAGTCGAGCACTGCTATGGATTTGTAATACTGACATTATGTTTTCTCCTGAGGCTTTATTAAGTGAGGTAATCATTTTACTGGTGGGTGAAATTAGAATAAGTAGCATTTTTTGTTTAGAATGTTCTAATATTTAGAACATTTGGAGTGGCGTATGACTACCAGAAACCCTATTACTATCGAGGTACTGGAGATCATCGATGCGATAGACCGACGAGGAAGCTTTGCAAAAGCAGCTGAAGAGCTGAACAAAGCACCATCCGCAGTTTCTTATGGAATACAGAAGTTGGAGGAACAGCTGGATATCGCCATATTTCATCGCCAGGGCCGACGCTCCGTTTTAACCCCAGCTGGCCAACTGGTGCTCGAAGAGGGTCGAAATATTCTCGATAACACTGCTAGGCTGGCCAACATGGCCAAAGAAGTTGCCACCGGATGGGAGCCTCGTATTCGTATAGCTGTGGAATCTTTACTTCCCTACGACAAATTTTTCAATACACTGGCCACTTTTTTAGATGAACATGGCAGTATGGAAATTGATGTTTCTGAGTGCATCCTTAATGGTGGCTGGGAAGCACTAGAGAAAAACCGTGTAGATTTAATTGTTGGCGTGCCAGGGCCAGTGCCCTTGCAAAAAGGCTTTAGAACAATTCCTTTTGGCCATAACGACCTTGTGCCCGTTATTTCTTCTCAGCATCCTCTGGCTTATTTGGCGAAAAACCCTATAGCATTAACAGATGCCCTACCAAAAATTCGGCGCATCATTACTCACGACACATCTTTGGCCGACATTGACCGTAGTGAAGGCTTGAGTAGTGGTAGCCAAAAACTTTACGTACAAAACCAAGATCAAAAAGTTGAAGCAATAATGGCTGCTATTGGTATTGGCCATTTACCAAAAAACAGGATACAACAGCAACTAGATACTGAAACACTATTGGAACTAAATCTAGGTGATCGTATTCAACATGAAAAGTTTATGGCCTGGCGAATTGGTAACAAAGGAAAGGGTTTGCAAGCTCTGACTAGACTGCTCATGAAAACAGAGTGGTGAATTTACATTTTAATTCAATGCGAAGGGCCGGGGTCAGAAAAGAAGAGATCAAGTATTGATTTAATCTATTCAGCTTCTCAGGTCGCAGCAAATAGAACTAAAATGGCGTGTTCACTTAAAAGCAAAAATAGACCACGGATGGACAAATGAAAATTTTCGTAACAGGGGGCTCGGGATTTGTCGGTGGGGCGGCTATTAAAAAATTAGCCAACACCCACCATATTGTCGCGATGTCACGCTCTTCCGCTAGTGACGCTAAAATACAGTCTCTTGGTGCAAGCCCCATACGGAGCCAGCTTGGTCAGGTAAGGCTTGCCGACATTGAAGGTTGCGATATTATTATTCACGCGGCTGCCCACATCGGCCCCTGGGGCAGCCGCGAGCAATACTGGCAAACAAATGTTGAGGGCACCGTGCAACTGTTGGAAGTCGCAAAAGAAGCTGGCGTTAAACGTTTTATCCATATTGGCACTGAATCTGGCTGTTTTTATGGACAAGATATGCACTACATAGACGAAACTTACCCTCTGTCTATCTCATCGCCTTACTTTTATTCCGAAACAAAGGCCGAAGCTGAGAGACAGGTGCTTTCAGCCAGTGATTCAGCGAATAATTTCATTACGCTTAGCTTGCGCCCACGATTTATCTGGGGGCCTGGTGACCAAACTATACTTCCGGAATTAGTGAAAGCTGTTGAAAAGGGTCAATTCATGTGGATATCAGGGGGGCATGCCGTTACTTCCAGCACAAACATTCATAATCTGACTCATGCCATAGCGCTTTCACTTGAAAAGGGAAAAGGCGCTGAAGCATATTTCATCGTTGATGAAAAAGACCATTCCTTTAGAGAGCTGCTTACTGCACTTCTCGCTACTCAAAACCTTAAGCCCTCAAGCAAGTCTGTACCAAGCTGGTTAGTACGGGGGCTTGCTGGATTAATCGAAATGATTTGGAGTTTATTTCCAATAAAAGCAGACCCACCCATAACGCGCTTTGCCGCAGCGCTCATGTCAAAAGAGTGCAGCATACGCAGTGATAAAGCACGCCACGACCTCGGGTACCAGCCTGTTGTGAGTATGGAAGAGGGCTTTGAGGAGCTTAGAACATACCACTAATTTTCGGCCAATCCAGCTTGCATCATTAAATGGGAACACTTTACAATCAAGGCCCGCTTCCTTAAATCAGCAGGATATCTACTCCGCCTAGGCGGGATCATCTTCCCGATAAGCGACGGGTAACTGCATATGTCGCCCTTTTTTTACACTAAGGGGGTGTCTTGCATCTTTCTAATTTTATTAGGTTAATTTTTTGTGTAAGCCCCGTAAAATTCGCCTCGAATCACGCAAATTATTAACACCTTCAATCAGCGCTAATCTTCTACCTTGGAGTTCACTATGAAAAAACCCCTTATCTGCGGCTTATTAATTGCCATCAGCCCCATTGCTGCATTCGCCGCCCCACTCGGATGGAAAGGGGAGGCAGAGCTGGGCATGGTCATCACTGACGGTAATACTGAAACTCAAAATATCAGTGCTAAAATGGACCTGAATGACGAGCAGGAAAGCTGGCGCCACAATATTCATGCGGAAGCCCTCAATGCGTCAGCGGATGATGTCAGGTCAGCGGAAAGGTACCTCCTTTCAGGTAAAACCAGTTATAAATTCAACGAGTTTGATTCGGCATTTCTGGTTGGCACCTACGACGACGACCGATTTAGTGGTTTTGATTACCAGGTCAGCTTCGCCGCTGGTTATGGCCGTCGCCTGATTAACAGTGACGAACAAACGCTGGATGTGGAAATCGGCCCTGGTTATCGTATTAATGAGCCGGATAATGGCGACTCTGTCGATGAGGCCATGATTCGTGTTGGCGCCAAATATTTTCT
>JAHRVS010000170.1 GCA_019090565.1 Gammaproteobacteria bacterium | reverse complement strand
TATTAAGAAGCTGGCACACTGTTCCTCAGGTCACGCAGTTTGAGGAAGCAGACATCACCGATTTAGAAAGCTTCCGTAAAGCGCAGAAAAAAACAGCGCAAGCAGAAGGCTATAAATTAACTCTATTGGCATTTTTAATTAAAGCCGTAACGGCAACGCTTAAAAAATACCCAGACTTTAATGCTTCGCTTGAAAATTCAGGGGAAAACCTGATACGGAAAAATTATTTTAATATAGGAATCGCAGTTGAGACACCGAACGGTTTAGTGGTGCCCGTTGTGAAGGATGCGGATAAAAAGGGCGTTAAAGAAATTGCCATTGAAATTATTTCTTTGGCAGAAAAAGCCAGAAATAAAAAGCTAAAACCGGCTGAGATGCAAGGTGCGACATTTACTATTTCATCTTTAGGTGGATTAGGGGGGACTAAATTCACCCCAATCGTGAATTGGCCAGAGGTGGCGATCCTCGGGGTGTCGAGAAGTGAACTGCGTCCCACATATATTGACGATGAGCTGAAGCCGAGACTGTGGTTGCCATTGAGTTTATCCTATGACCACAGAGTCGTTGATGGCGCAGAAGGGGCACGTTTTACCCGTTCATTATCAGACGTGCTGGGAGATATACGAAATTTGGTTTTATAGTGCATACGCGAGTAGAAGGGTTAACTTTGAACCATCAATAAAAACGCACCTTTCACTTGATAGCTGTATGCCGGTTAAGGTTCTCGCAAAATCGGCATACAGTATACTGTGCAGTGCCTTATGTGTGATTGCTTTCAGCGTGAGGTTTTCTTACTACCATAAGAAAATACTGCCTTTAGCGGAAATTAAACCGGTTAATTGTGCATCACTAAACACTATTTATTAGAACACTGTTGGAGCATTATTATATATTTTCTCACAGGGAGAGTGAGCATGGGTATTGTAAGTCGATCCAAACAGCTAGACAGCATCATAGATAAACAGCAGCTATCTACGTTATTTCAGGTGATATTTTCGCTCAAAGAAAGAAAGGTCTTCGGCTATGAAGCCTTGGCCCGAGGCCCCTCTAAGAGCGCGCTTCACAAACCTCTTGATTTGTTTCGTTATGCCTTCAGCAGCGGGCGGCTACAAACACTGGATAAAATCAGCAGTTCACTGGCGCTAAGTCGCTTTCGGCGTGCGGCCTTGCCTGAAAAGTTGTTTATAAATTTATCCCCACAGTCAATCGCAGTGCCTGATTCAGGTGTGGAACAACTCTTGGCCCTCGGCGAAGAGACCGGTATTTCTCCTGATAAAGTGGTGATTGAAGTCACCGAGCAGTTTCCAAACGAAGATATGCGCGCATTGGTATCGGCACTTGATCGATATCGAGCGTTGGGTGTAGAAGTGGCAATTGATGACTTTGGAATGGGCCACTCAGGGTTTCGTCAATGGTATGACATCGAGCCTGATTATATTAAGCTGGACAGTCACTTTGTGAAAAATGTAGAAGACAATAAAAAGAGGCAGCTTTTTGTGGAAGGCATTAAATTTCTCACTGAAAAAATAGGCTGCAAGCTGATTGTTGAAGGCGTTGAAACCCAACAGGAATTCAAGTTTGTTTGTGATATGGGTGTTGATCTTGTTCAGGGGTATTTTATCGGCTACCCGCAAACCCTGGTGAACTAACCAGGCCTTGCTAACGAAGCCAGTCATCAGGGAGCTGATAAACCATTAGTAGTGGCGCTGTGTCAGTGTTGTTTTTAATGCGCGCCTTATTGTTGTTATCAACGACGATGTAGAGTTTGTCTTTTTGCCTTGCTATGCCCTCAGCGATACCGAATTCCATATCGCTATAGAGGAAGGCTTTGGCATTCTCAACATGGCCATAGTCCCAGCACTTCTCAAGGTTAAAATGCACTAAGTCCCGACGACACACTAGAAAGTGGTTTCTTTCTAGTGTGAAAATCTTGCCGCTTTCTTGCCACAGGCCCGAAAAGTCATGGGAGCGCGATGCGAGGTGAGTGGGGTATGTGTCAGCGACAGGGCGCACCTCCTTGATGAGCCAGTTTTGGCCAGTTTTCTGTGCTCGCAGCAGACCACGCTGACTCCTTTCTGCGGCAATATGCAGGCCCTGCTTGTTTTGCCATGCTAAACCCTCAATACCCCCGTTATGAACACTGAACAGTCCTTTGCTAATACCCGAAGTATAGATATCGGGCATGATCCATTGTGCTTGCCCAGAAGGAGTAATGACTGCAATATTGAAAAAGGCTTCGCTAGCCAGATAAATATTCCCACTCCGGTCGCAAGTGATAGCTTCCCAATCATAGGTTTTTTGGTACAAAGCGGCAGTCATTTTGGAGCGCGCTATATTCGAAGATGGTAACTCATCTGGAAATGAGGGGGGCGAGACTGAGAGGGATCGAAACGCAGTCAACGGATTGTTTTTATCCTCAGGGTGTAGCTCAAAAATAATAGAATCTTGGCTGTCAGAAATCATTAATAGACGTTGATTACAAATACTTAAACCAGACGGTTGAAGGTGGAGATTGGCCTCTAAGCGAATGCTGTCTAACAATAAAAGCGTTTGTGCTTGTGCGAGTGAAACAGCAGGCACAGCTAACAAGACCATGGTAAGAAAAATTAAAGCTTGCCTGTAGGCGCGCATTGAGTCCCCATAAGAGTGAAGCATTCATGCCCTGGCCATCACGGGTATGACTAACGATTAAGTCGTGGCGCCGCAGGGCAATCTGTTTTGTTGCTACATTCTATAGGTCTCTGCTTTCATTTGTCCAAGCTTAACGGTCTTTGATTTTTTTGACCCAAGTAATAGCATTGAGGGCAGCAAGAAATAGGTGACCACCAGTGAGAAAAACAGGTCTAGAGCGACCAGCTTCCCGAGTACAACATTTAAGTCAAACGCAGACAAAGTCAGAACCAGAAAGCCGATAATCAGTACCACTGATGTGATCCCCAGAGCGATGCCGACTGTATTGAGGGCGTAGTGTATAGATTCTTCAATCGACTCACTGCGTTCACGGCGGGCACGCAGAAATTTACTTAAAAAGTGTACCGTGTTGTCGACAATAATGCCAAGGCCCACGATGCTCATCACTGCCCCGCTTGAGCCCATCTCTCCTATCCACAAGGACCATACTCCGTAAGCGATGACAGTCGGGGCAATATTAGGGATTAAACTGAGTAAACCCAAGGGAATACTTTTCAAAGAAAACATTAGCGCAACGGTAATGAGGGCAATGGCGGTTATAAAGCCGACAACCATGCTGGACAAGTTGCTTTCAGAAATATGCGAAAACATGATAGATGGCCCAACCGACCCCGCGATGACTAAATTGGGAGCGTTGTCCTGCAACCACAATGTAGCGCGCCGGTCTAGGTCGATGAGGTCAGTGGATTTTGTATTTTTAATGGTGATGGACAAACGCGAGCTGGTTCTATGGACATCCATGCGATTCTTGAGGTCAAGCCCATAGGGTAGCGACAGTTCGTAGAAAAATAAGTATTGCGCTGCCTCATCGGCATTGTCGGGGATCCTATCAAATGCGGGGTCTTGCTCATGCAATACTTTGTTTAACCGTTTGACTAAGTTTGCGAGAGAATCGACGTGTAAGGTTTCTGGCTGAGTCTTGAACCAGTCACCAAATTTTTCGAGCTATTTTAAGTATTCTGGATTATCAACTTCTTCACCCTCGATGGTTCCCACTGCATAGTGCAAGGCCATAACACCGGTTAAATTTTCAAGAATGAAATCGTTATCACGGCGAAACTGGATAGAGTCACTAAAATATTCGGCGAATAGATCATTGAATTCGATTCGTGGAATGACCACTGCAAACAGAGGAACAATAACAGCAAAAAAAACAATGATATGTCGGTATCTCTTAACTAAAAGCTGGTGCAGACGGTCCATAATTTTACTGTGAGACGTATTTTGGTGTTGGGTTTGTTTTATGGGTACCAACATCATGAAAATGGGTAAGGTGATAATTGAAAATAGGAACGCTGCTATGACACCAAAAGCGACCGTGTTACCCATGTCGCCAATCGGGGGGATTTCGCTAAAATTAAGACTGAAAAAGCCGATTGCCGTGGTTAAGCTGGTAAGAAAAATCGGTTGCAGGTTTATTCTAAGTGATTCGATCATGGCCTCTTCTTTGCTTTTGTTATTCCGCAGCTCATGAAAAAAGGTAGATAAAAGATGAATTGAATCAGCAATCGCTAAAGTTAAAATAATAACCGGTGCGGCACCCGTATTACTGCTCTGCAATACACCAAAATGACCACTCACTCCTAGTGCAGCGATTACCGATAAAGACACCACCATCATACTCCCTATGGTGCCGGCCCAAGATCGTAGAAACGCGTAAGTGGTGACGACGATCATTAGAAACATAAATGGCATCAAGGTGGAGCCATCACGAATGATGGACTCGATAAAGGCCGCATTAAGGGGTGTTTGACCGGATAAATAGGTTTTTAGACCAGGGTTTTCTTGTTCAATGCGACTTGCCAAGTTGCGGGTAAAATCTAAGGCTTTCGCCTCTTCGATGCTGGCATTGGGGGGTAAATTCATGGTGATGTTGATGGCAGTGACATGCCCTTGATGTGACACCAGTCGGCCCACTAACTCGGGTTCGTTTAACGCAATCTCTCGAATTGACGCAATCACCTCAGGCGTTAGCGTACTACCACTCTTTACCAGCGGGCCAACAATGAGGTCATCATTGATTGTTTCGGTATGCTGGTAGTTTGTCAGTGAATCTACCCGTTTTGAATAAGGTGTTTTCCATGCCAATTCACTGTATTGATGAATGGCAGTAAGCACCTCTTTTTGAAATATATTGCCATTGGTGGATTCAATGGCGATCATAATATTATCTTGCGAGCCGAATCGTTCTTGAAAGGCATTAAATGCTTTAAGTTGGGGGTTCTCTGGGCTAAAAAAGATTCGGTAATCGCT